>JAJZXT010000171.1 GCA_021806355.1 Thermoplasmata archaeon | reverse complement strand
GGTATTACCTGTGCAGGACCTCTATGGATACTGTCCTCATGCAGTTTCGCATCAACAAGCCTTGCCTTCAATCCGGATACCCTTTCATTTGCAAGCGGGCCTCTGTTCATTACCTCCTTGAAGGCATCAATGAGAAGTTCCATGGTTTCATCAAGATACTGGATACCCTTGGTAACATCCGTCAATAGATTGTCTCCTTCAATGCACTCAACGCCCCTGGCTTCATCCCTGTCCATGCCGTTAGCCTGGAGCATCTCCGTGAAGGCCTTTCGGTCCTTGAATTTTGCGCCCTGCGGAATCTTGCCCTCTTTTATCAGGGCGATTATTGATTCCTCAAGCGGAGCTACCTCAAAGTAGAATTTGTTATGTTTATTTGGGGATTTTCCTTCAAATGGCCCTGCTGGACGATCTATGGTTTCCCTGTAAACAACTATTGGATCTGAGGTTGTAACATCGATTTTATAATCATTCCTTATTCTGTAAAGTGTTACCTCAAGGTGAAGCTCTCCCATTCCAGAAATGAGATGTTCACCGGTTTCCTGATTTATGTTCACCTGAATGGAAGGATCAGCCTTTGAAACCGTCTTCAGGACTTCAATGAGCTTTGGCAAATCTGACGTGTGTTTCGCCTCAATTGCAAGTGTCACCACTGGATCTGTATAGTGCATCATAGGCTCGAAAGCCTCCATGTCCGTCAGTGCTGCAACCGTGGAACCTGCATTGGCACTCTTCAATCCTATTACTGCTGCAATGTTCCCTGCTGAAATATTATCAATCTGAATCCGGTCTGGTCCGACCATCATCGCAAGTGTTTGCAGCTTGAATTTGCCGGATGCTCCCAGTATATATAATTCCTGTCCTCTCTTGAGCGTTCCGCTGAAAATCCTTCCAACCGCAATCTCCCCTGCGTGCGGATCAACGATAATTTTAGTTATCATCATATTCACTGGACCATCGGGGTCGCAATTCATCATGGCCTTGCCATTGACTGAAGCCAAATCGCCTTTCCAGATCTGTGGAATCCTGTAAGCCTGTGCCTCCTTTGGATTTGGAAGATGCTTGATTACCATTCCTAGTATAATGGTATGAAGTTGTGATTTCTTTGCAAGTTCCTTTTGGTTTCCTGCTTTCACATAATCCACTATATCCTTAAATGAAACCTTGGTCTCTTTCATTGATGGAACGGAAATTGCCCAGTTATTATATGCAGAACCAAATGCAACCTTTCCATCCTGTACGTTGAGCTGCCAATCCTTGATGAATTCTTTTGGCGCATATTTGTTCAGGAGCTTGTTGACATCGTTTATGATCTTCACGAACTTCTTCTGCATCTCATCTGCATTGAGCCTCAGTTCGTTTATGAGCCTGTCCACTTTATTAATGAATAAAACTGGTTTCACCCTTTCCCTGAGAGCCTGCCTTATGACGGTTTCTGTTTGTGGCATTACCCCTTCCACAGAATCAACTACTATAATTGCCCCATCAACGGCCCTCATTGCCCTGGTTACATCACCGCCAAAATCGACGTGCCCCGGAGTATCGATGAGGTTAATGAGGTATTCATCTTTATCATGAACGTGAACCATGGAGGCAACCGCGGCGTTTATTGTTATTCCCCTTGCCTGTTCCTGTTCATCAAAATCAAGCATCAACTGTTTTCCAGCAAGATCCTCACTCATCATCCCAGCGCCAGCAATCAGGTTGTCGCTCAGGGTGGTTTTACCGTGATCTATGTGTGCAGCTATACCCATATTCCTTATTCTTTCCGGATGGTTGATCAATTTCGAGGCTTTTGCAATATTATCTTCCTTTCGTCCCATAAAAACACCTTGTCAATTTAAAATTTATTAAATTAAATATAAAAAAATTTGGATTAACTCTTTATCTGGATTTCTATCTGAACTCCATCTGGGATGGCAATTCTCATGAGCTGTCTCAGAGTTCTCTCATCAGCATCAACATCGATGAGTCTCTTGTGTACCCTCATTTCCCATCTGTCCCATGTAGGAGAACCCTCCCCATCTGGACTCTTCCTAACTGGTACCTGCAATCTTTTGGTTGGGAGAGGTACTGGACCATGAACCTCTACTCCGGTTCTCGAGGCTATTCCTTTAATTTCGTTACAGACCAAATCTACGACCTTATGTTCGGAACCGCTAAGTGAAATTCTGGCTTTATATGAGACCAATCATGCCACCTTACTTAAGTTCAATATCAATACACTGACCAGCAGCTACTGTTTGACCCATGTCCCTAATTGCAAATCTGCCCAATTGCGGAAATTCTGCAACCTTCTCGATCACAAGTGGTTTATCGGGGACAACTTTCACTACTGCGATATCTCCTGTCTTGATGTATGCCGGCTTGTCTTCCTTTGTGGTTCCATCCTTTGGGTTTATGGTCTTGATGATTTCCTCAAACCTGCATGCTACCTGCGCAGTATGTACGTGAAAGACTGGTTTGTATCCTGCAGCTATGACTGATGGGTGGTTGAGCACGACAATCTGTGCAGTGAATGATTTTACAACTGATGGTGGAGATGTTACTGGTCCGCAGACGTCTCCTCTCTTAATATCATTCTTTGCGATTCCCCTTACGTTGAAACCGACATTGTCTCCAGGTCCAGCCTGATCCATTGCTTCATGGTGCATTTCTACTGTCTTGACTTCTCCCTGCTTGTTTGCTGGGTTGAATATGACCTTGTCACCATTCTTCAATATGCCTGTTTCTATCCTTCCAACAGGAACTGTGCCTATTCCGGTAATGGAATACACATCCTGGACTGGCAACCTGAGTGGTTTGTTGATTGGTTTCTCAGGAACTTTCAATGAGTCAAGTAACTCAAGTAATGTCGGGCCCGAATACCATTTCATGTTTTCAGATTTCTTTGTGATATTATCTCCCTTGTATCCACTGATTGGAACCATGGGGATATTTCTGTATCCTATCGATGCAAGGAATTTTTCTACCTCTCCCTTGACTTCTGCAAATCTCTTTTCACTGTATGGAGGCTGCGTGGCATCCAACTTGTTGATTGCAACTATAAGCTGCTGTACTCCAAGGGTCTTGGCCAGATATGCATGTTCTCTTGTTTGAGCCATTATTCCGTCTCCATCCCTTGATGATATTACAAGAATAGCGGCATCTGCCTGACTTGTTCCTGTTATCATGTTCTTTACGAAGTCCCTGTGCCCTGGTGCATCAATTATGGTAAAGTAGTATTTTCCAGTCTCGAATTTCCTGTGAGAAAGCTCAATTGTAACTCCCCTCTCTCTCTCTTCTTTGAATTTATCCATTACCCATGCGAACTCAAAAGTTGCTTTGCCCTTCTCTTCAGCCTGCTTCTTGTATTCCTCAATTATGTGCGGAGGAATTTCTCCGTGTTCAAACAAAAGTCTCCCTACGAGGGTTGACTTTCCATGATCGACGTGTCCTATTGTAACCAGATTTATGTGCGGTTTCTGTGATGCCATTTTTACACCTTTATTTCTAATTTTGTGGTAGTCCGTAAAAGGATTTTCTTTATTAAACCCTTTGGTGCGAGATTGATAAAGGTTATAAGATGTTTTCTCTAGTTTGCGAATTAAGCTTTAACTCTGGTTTCGTTGAAAAATTTTGGCTACGAGAAGCTTTTTCGTTGAGAAAATTAGTTTTAATGCCATAAATAATGCTTTTCTTTCCCTCCGGCCACTTAATTATGGTCTCATCGTGAATGGCAGTATCTCCGTGAAGGACGACCATGTCCGGGGTGAAGGCGCTGGAAAAATGTTCTATCTCCCTTATATTCTTGACAACCAGAATTCTGAATATGCGGCATGAGGCGACTGCAATATCCTGAAAGCCATCGAGAACGAATAACTTATTCTGGCTTGGGTAAGACTCAATAATTTCCTTAAGTGTAGCTTCATTTGAATCAACTGTATAGGTTGTTCTGGGACCCATGTTGATTACGGTTATCTTGCCTTCCTTCTTGATTTCGGAAACATTGTTGCCCATGGCACTCAATTTTCGTTCATCGTGCGGGAGGTTCTTGATATAGACTATTTCCGTTTCGAATGGAGATCCGATGTTCTCTGCAATCCATTCACTGACATCCATACTCCCGGATCCGACAAAACCAGAAACACTAATCAACAATCTTCTTGAATTTTCGTGAGATTCCATAGCCATACCGAACATACACTCCAAATGGTTTGGTTCATACTACATTAACTTTGCAAGGTGACATCTTCCTACGACTGAAGCCGTGGGCTTCCTGCTTCATCAACCGTTGCCCCTTCATGTATTCGGGTGGTCTTACACAATCTCCAACAGGCGTTAATTCCCCACTGTCCGTGGGTACTCACAATGCCTTGGTTTTCAGCATTGTGTATAAAGATTGCATTGCATTTATTAAATGTTGTGTTCGCTCTCATCCCACTCATAACGAAGTGGGTTTTCTCGCTCACCATGATAAAAACATATTTCTTTTCATCTGATATATATTTGTTGGCCATTGAACAGACGTCCCTGCTCCTGAATTCCCTTAAATACCATTCATGCTATGCTACATGATGATAGATCGAATATATCTCATTCCGCACGGTGACGAACTGGTAGATCTTCCCGATGAGCAGAGCCGGAAAATGAGAAGGCAGATAATGGATGGAACAGCCGATGATTGTTCAGATACAGTAATTGTGGTAACTCCGCACGGCCTTAGCCTGGATGGCAGGTTTTCAATTTGTGGCAATAAAAACCTTAGCGGTTCCTATCTTACAGAAGGCGGAAAAGTCATGGAAATGAAGTTGCAGAATGATTCCGATCTCTCCAATGTTATTTTGAATGGCAATAGGAAGATCATGTCAAAAGCAACCTTTTCCGGTGGTGCCCAGACGGCATTTCCGATCGATTTTGGTTCGCTCATTCCCCTCAGCTTCTTCAAGAGCAGCAAGGCCGTATTGATTGGGCAGTCCAGGATTTGGGATGTTGCTGGATTATATACACTTGGTGAAAAACTTCACGATATATTGTCCACGGGGAGTGCCAAATACTCAATCGTTTTTAGCGCAGATCAGGCACATACGCACAGCGCAGAAGGCCCATATGGATATTCACCGAAGGCAGAAATTTATGATCAAATTATCAAGAAATGCGTGAAATCAGGAAACTTTTCTGATTTATTTACGCTGGATCGCAGTTTTGTCGAAGAGGCAAAGCCGGACAGCTTTTGGATAATGATTACCCTCGCAGGTTTTATGTCCCGGAGTGAAAGTAAACTTATTTTCAAATACTATTATGTAGCAAAATACTTTGGAATGCTCTATGCAGATTCCCATGAAACGGCGCAAAAAATTTAAAGCCCGAAATGATGGGCTGTTATGTCAGGTCGCCTGAAAATATATTTGATATTAATATTGGCAGCACTCCTTCCTTCGCTGATGTCTTTAGCCTATGTTTTACACCCCATCTGAATAGATTGAAAAATTAATTTCGTGATTTTATGACATACAGGGAAGAAATAGATTCAATAGTAGACCAGTTGCTCTTTGATAAAAAATTCAATATCAACATGGCAGATTTTCAGAATATTGTTATTGAAGGCATGGGAGGTTCTGGCATAGCCGGATTAATATTCAGTGAAATCTACTCAGGAAAACCTCTAGTCGTGCTGAATTCCTATCACTGCCCTGAATTTGTCGGGAAAAAAACACTGTTTATCGCGCTTAGCTATTCCGGGAATACTGAAGAAACCTTGAGTTGTGCCAGAGAGGCGAAAGAGAAGGGCGCAGTGGTGCTTTCAATAACCTCAGGTGGCAAATTGCCTGAGATTTCCGATTTTACGATCAGGATTCCATCAGGCTACCAGCCAAGATCTTCCCTAGGATTTTTACTGATGCCATTGATCAATACAATAGCTCCAGGATTGAGGAAAAATATTGATGAAATCATAAAAAATATAAAATCCATCAGGAAGAGTGAGGATGAAATAGATTCCATTGCCAAGAAGATCTATCAATCAGGGAAAGTGCCCTATTTTGTCTCCTGGTCTCCAACTGCAAGCGTAGCATATCGCTGCAAGACACAATTCAATGAAAACTCCAAAATGCTTGCAAACGCCGGTTTTCTATCGGAAATTAACCATAATGAACTTGTTCCAATGGGGATGAACCACGAACAGGATCCATTTATTTACATAGCATACGAAAACTCGTTTTCGGATAGAAATTCACTTCGATTGAAACTGACTGAAAGCCTGTCAGGCAGGGAAATAACGAAGGTAAAACTCATTGGAAGCAATGCTTTCGCACAGATTATGTATGGCGTATACTACGGAGATATCCTGAGTTACCACTTTGCACTGCTTCGCGGAATAGACCCTGAAGATGTTTCTATCATTGAGAAACTGAAGGCTGAACTTTCTTAACAACAGAATCTATCTTGCTGCCTCCGGGAGGGAGCACTGACGATATCTCATCACGCTCCCAATTGAGCATTTCCGCAATTTCCTTTGCAATCTTTTCTCTTTTTGTCTCTCCGGGTGAAATGAAGATTATGTCCTTTTCAGCCTCAATTTCCGTGGAATCTGGGCAGATCATTGGAAGTTCAGCATTTTCGTAATTTACGGTTGAGACCTTCAATTTTAATGGCAGATTGAAGAGATAATTACGCTTGCCCTTGACGATCCATGATCCCTTCCTCACAAATTCACCTGATTCTGGGGTCTTGCTGACCTGAAGTGGGGTTACCCAGTATGCAGATCCTGAACCAAGGCCGTTGGCCCATGCCCTTGAATTTGCAACCGCAAACTGGGCAGCTTCAAGTATATCCCTTTCAATGTCAGAATCAGGGTTGTTTAATTTCAGTACTGTGCTTGGAGCACCATACAAATCCGCATGGATATAGATGTCTTTTTCTCCCATATGCTTCTTTACAACCTTTTCGTTTCCATTTACATCCTTTCCAGCCACCACGAGATTTCCTCCGCTCGTAATGAACCAGTGGTATGACTCGAACCACTTCTTTGGCCTGACCTTCTTTCTCCCGGAACTGTCACTGCTGATATTGATCTTTGAAGTTTCCTCCAACGCTTTCTTTGCTCCTTCCGCCTTTAATATATATTCCTTTGACCTGGTGAAATAGTGGTTGGCGTTTTCCCCTGAACTCATGTTCAACCATAATTCCATCTCTCCCCCACTCCTTTCGATTGTGATAATTTTCTTGTCGAAATCAAGCCCCTTAAGAATTATCCCCGGGTATATCTCCTGACCAGTTTTCATTGTTTTCAGTGACTTTTTTGCAATGGAAAGAATCTTCTCAAATTCCCCCAAATTCGAAATTAAGGTTTGCCCTGCTGCCTTTAACTTTGCAGATAGCTCTATATATTGCTCGATTGTCTTCTTCTGGTTGGTCACCCTCCTTTCAACCTGCGTTACCTGCGGATCCACTTCCCTGATTCTGCCCATCTGGCTGATGAGTCCTTCGTTAAAATCCTCAATTATTTCTGGTTCTTCCTGCATTGACTGCAACTTAACAGGTGATAACATGTTCGCCGATTTGTAATAATATGCTTTATTCAAGGCAGTTTCTTCAAGCAATTTCCTGATCTCTCCCATTATTTCCGGCACAAGAGTGACAAAATCCACCGAGGCTTTTTCCTTCTCAATACCCAGCCTGACAGCAATCTCCTCTGCATATTCGCCACCGAGATTCAATCTTGTTGCCATTGTTTGGACGATTGATGCCTTGCTATTCGCCAGTATCTTTGCAATCTCTTCTTCGCTTGCAGAGATCGGATCCACTGTGGATGGTGGGATGTACTTCTCTCCTTTCAGGATCTTCCTGTTTTTCCATTCCCTTGGATTAAAGGCATATGTTATGAGATCGTTTTCAATAATAATCAGGTTTCCTTCCCTGAATAGTTCAAAGACAAGCTGGGTACCCGAATACATTGTAATCCTGAGCACACGGTCGAAATTTATCTGCTCAATATCCCTTATCTTCTGCTCAGAGAGATTTTTTCTGAGGAACATTGCAAAAGATGAAGATTCCTCAGGCCTGAGTGGATCCATGAATGCAGTGCCAGATGATAATTTTATGTGAAATGGAAATTTGCCGTGATCAGATGAATACAGTATGAAAGTGAATTCATCCTTTCCGGTCTGATAAATCTTCTTAATGAATGCTCCCCGGAATCTTTCACCATAAATCCTTACAAGAGCGTAGAAATCGATTGATGACTGCTTATCCTTCATTGGGATCACAGCGTAAATTGATATATAAAAAATACATAGGATAACCACATGAAGTAAGATGATTATTATATCGTCCGGCGTTGAAGAAAAATCATCTTTTGCAGACTTCCTGGGTGCCTTATCAGAAGAGCTTGGCATCCCCCCTGGCAAAGAGAATCCAAATCACCTGATTGATGCAATCATCTGCAGTGCCCGTGAGAATTCGCCACGTGATCTGAGGAGAATTATTGACGAAAACCTAAATCCAGCGGCCGTTCTCATGTTTTCACCATATTACCTGAGGGAAACGTTCAGGGATTTCTATAAAATCACCTTTCCGGTTCTTATAGTGGTTAATAAGAACATGAAGGAAGAATTGAGAAATGGTTGGATCTACCACGATAATATATCGGATTCAAAACTGGAAAATGTTTCTGGTGATGAAGAACCTATATGGGTAAGCAGAAGAGCGCAATGTATTAGTTTAACAAAGAAATTCCTCTCGAATGGCTTCAAAAATATCTGAAATTGAACTGCAGATAAGATTCGGTGATCTTGACGCACTAGGGCATGTAAACAATGCAGCGTATCTCAGCTTCTTTGAGTTGGGAAGGATTGATTTTTTCATGAAATTCCTCAAGGGTTTTCACTCGAAAACGGTAAATTTTGTGGTAGTGCACGCAGATATTGATTTCAGGATACCCATATATTATGAGGATAAACCGCGAATTTTGACCGAAATTGAGAAAGTAGGCACAACAAGCGTGTCGTTCAAGCATACCATATTGCGCCAGGGAGATGATGCAATTTTATCTTCGGGTAAAACTGTAATAGTCTGGGTTGACAGGGAAGGAAGGAAACAGCAGATCCCTGATCACCTCAAAGACTTGTTGTCGTAAAATGCTGATGCGAGAATCCTGGGGGTTCAAACGGGAACAAAGATATAAGAAATAACCGCAGGAGTAATGGGAAGCAACCCAAGCATGTAAAGGGAGAGCGTTATTGAAGAAGTATAATAAACACTTCTTGTTGCAACATACACTGCAGAAATTACCAATCCCATGGAGAATTCGTCAAGAATGAAGAGAAAAGAGTAGTTTCCGGGATATCCTCCAAGGAAAGTGAACAGGTATATTGAAAAGAACCCTGTGTATAGAAAGGAGCTGATAATGGCGGAAACCCCAATACTGGTTAATTTATCAAGCACTTCTATAGTGATAAGCCTGAAATTGAATTCCTGAAAACATACAAGGGTAAAGAGCGTTGTGAAAATATATGGGATATTATTGGAACCTGGAATCGAAATTTCAATTGCGTATGCCCACAATGCAATTACGGTAATTAGCACAATAAATCCTTTCACATTCTTGAAATTTTTTAATATATCGTACCTGATGTCGGTCAATAAATAAAAACCAAGAATTTCAACCCATGCGATGAATACATACGCATAGAATGAAAACATGGAAACTTCTATGGTGGAGTATGGTGACACGTTGAAGTAGTAGAAAATAAAAACCAGAAACTGGAATAGTGCAAACAGAAGAAGCTTTCTTACATTTCCAGTTTCCATCAATGCCTAATCGCTACATTAACGATAACTTTTTCATTTTTATCCAATGAAATGTACATAGTTCAGGCTAAAACTGTAGTGGCAGCAAACAAACCGCTATTAATAAAAATGTGAGGAAATAGTTGGATATGTGAAAAACTTTCTTATACGATTTTTCATCCTTTCTCGTATACAATCTGATTGCTGGCACTAAAATAAGAAGTGCAAGAGGGATGGAAATTACCCTGTATGCCGCTCCAAGAACGGGAAAGTTAAAGATTGCCGGAAAAATTGTCAGGATAAAAAGGATTACAGTATTCAGAAGAATCCAGAATATTGTTTTATCTACGCCTCTTGTTACAGGAAGCATTGGTATCTTCGCTTCTCTATAGTCGTTGGCATACTTGATGGAGAGGCTCCAGAAGTGAGTTGGAGTCCACATGAATACCAGAAGTGCAACAAAGATTGAGCCATAGGTGATTACCCCACCCACTGATGCTGAACCAGCCAGCGCAGGAAAACTCCCTGCTATCCCGCCAATAACGATGTTCAGGTCAGTTCTCCTCTTCAGGATAATTGTGTAGAGGAGTACATAACTCAAAAATCCAAGAAGAATGAATGCTTCGGAAATAATATTTAAAAATAGCAGCCCAACTACAATGGAAATGACCAGCAGTGCTGCCGCAGAGATTGCATATTTCATCCGGTTTTCCCTTATTTCCTCCCTCCTTGACGCTACTCTGTTCATCAATATGTCAATGTCAGTATCATACACATTATTGAATAGTGCAGCGGAGAACGATGCAAGTGAGCCTGAGATCAGGAGAGGGACAAGATATACCAGGTGCGCCCAGTTAGAACTCAGTGTGAAAAAGCCTGCAAGCGCGACAAGATCGACAAGAAATGTAATTTCAAGTTTTACAAGATTATTTATTTTTGAAAATGTGCTGTATTCAGGCAACTAAAGCACCTGAACTATCCAGGAGGTCTTGAAAAATTGAATTCAAGCTGTTGACAGTATTGTGCGAAATGCCGATTTGGCCTGGATTCAATTGACTGTTACTATTGACTTGAGCCGATGTTTTAGCTGCAGGTAACACGTTTATGGTTCCAAACATTGTCGTTGGATGAATCTCACACCAATATGTCCACGGGCCAACCTTGTCAAAGATATAACTTGCAACTACTGTATGCCCAATTGTTGTGGTTAACTGAGACGTAGTAATCAGTGTAAGGTGCGTGCTGGATTCCTTAGAAGAATCTGCAATGGTTAGCGTATGCGGTGCAGTATCGTCCTCAATGACCGTGAATATTATTCTTGTTCCCGCTGTGACGTTGATTGTGGGATTGACCGTATCACCTTTTATACCGTAGTCCCATCCCAACGCGTTTGCATAAAGGGTCACGTTTACTGTCTTTGTATAGGACATGCTTGAACTTTCAATAAGCCCCCCATTAAGTGTTGTGGGTGCTGATAGCATGTAATAAAGTCCGCCAAACATAAGTATTATTATAACGACACCGAAGAGAATTCCCGATGATATTGTCCTTTCTGCCAATTTACTCACCTCCACTTTCTATTGCCGGTAAATTATAAGCATCCTCAAGAGCATTGCTTGATGCGATCGAGGGTGCTTTTGAATATGTCACGAATATATTTGCAAGGAAGAACAACTGTGCAACCCCAACTATGACTCCTCCCAGTATTGCCGTGTCCTGGAAAGCCTGGAATCTTGCGAAATATCCTGCAACGAATCTTGGCATTCCATAGAATCCTCCTATTGTCCATCCCATTGACATGATGAATGACCCTACCGCAGTAAGGGTAAAATGCCAGTGTGCTAACCTGACATTATATTTCCTCCCATTTGTCAATGAGGGGAATAACATGTAGATGACAGCAAATGCTATCCCCGTTGTTATTCCCAAAAATATAAAGTGGAAGTGTCCTGTGACCCAATAGGTTCCATGCAGGACTTCATTTAATACCAGATTTGACTGAATTACCCCGGTTATTCCTCCGATTATGAAATCAAATATTCCATTAACCACAAACAGCATCGGGACAGTCAATCTGATTTTAGGCGATGTCCATAACGTTGCTATGTAGTTAAACACGGTTATTGCGGAAGGAATGACGACAAGGAATGATGCCGTGGTGAAGAACAGACCCCATTCCAACCCAAACCCGGAGTTGAGAAGATGGTGCCCCCATACCAACTCACTGAGCGGCATAAGCAATCCAAGTGCCAGCACACCGGATGCATAACTATAAATCTTGTTCCCTGTGAATTTAGGTATTATTTCATAAATCAGGCCAAATTGAGGGAGGATTGCAATATAAACAATGGGATGCCCCCATATCCAGAACATTTCCGTGAAGGAGAGAGGCGAACTGCTAGAACTTACAAAGAATATCGGGTTGAAGAAATCATAGAATGTCATTGCAAGTCCGAGCATGAAAAATGGTGCCGAAGCTACCAGCATTATGAGGGTGAAAAGCACCGCCCATGCAAATAGGGGCATCTGTTCTATTTTCACGTTTTCGTCCCTATCCATGATAATCATCTTTATAACAACGATAGCCGCAATTACAACCCCTACGAATATCATTTCCATGCCCAGTACCGCCAGCCAGTTGAAACCTCCTGCATTGTAAGGGTTCAGGTTGAGTGACAGTGGTGGGTAAAAATACCATCTGGTAGATGTTCTGGAAAGCAATATGAATATTCCTCCAAGGATATAAATCCAGTAAGCAGCTGATGAGTAACCGCCCATGGAATCCTTCTTGACCTTCAGGAATGTCGGGAGCAGGTAATATGAGAATCCAAGGGCACTGCCCAGAGCCCACATATATATCATCAGCAGGCCGTGCTGGGTCGTTAAAATATCATATAATACAGTCCTGTTCAGGAAGAGTGTTGGCGTTGGCTCGACAAGGCTGACTCTCATTATGACTCCAAAAGTTCCTGCTATAAAGAAAAATATGATGCTTGTGATAATATATCTGACACCAATGCTCTTGGCGTCGTTCAGGAGAAAAGCACTCATCCCTATGGATTTGTTTTTCCCGCCGATAGCATCCCTGAAATAGGAACCGGTATCTACATAATCAGTCTTTTCCGCAATCTTATCCATCTCACTCTTTGTGGAATTGTATTTGTAATATACATAGAACAGGATCAAGAATATTATGGAAATTGTTACTGAAACGTCAATCAGATACGTTGTAGTGCTCATTATTTTACCACCGTGAAATATCCTCTCATCTTATAGTGATCATAACCACAGTATTCCACGCATTCAAAAATGAATGTGCCTGTCTTGTCGGGAGTGAATGTGATGGTGTTATTTTGTCCAGGAACGGCATAAACCTGTATGCCAAATTCAGGAATCAACAAATCGTGAATAACCGCCTGCCCTGTGCCTACAGGAAGAGAGGTAATAACCATTGTATAGGTTTGATTCACGGTTAACGTGAAATTGTCAACTGTCTTAACCCCGTTTATTTCAAATGACCATGACCACTGTACTCCGGTAGCCTGAATCAAGGTCCCGGGTGTTTTTTCTCCAGGGGTCTCCTTTGTGGCGACAGAAAAACTCTTCATTCCTGTTACATAGAAATTGATGCCCATTGATGCAAACAGAATGGCAAGAACTGCTACAATCCATATAATCTCAATTTTGTATTTTTGATTCATCTGTAATCTTCCCCCTCATAATTCCTGTCTTTAAACTTGTACACCGGGTAAAAAAGGATGGCACTGCAGAATATCGCCGATGCTATTCCCATGGATACAAATGCCGCATTGGCATAAGCCGCATTCACAGCCTCCTGGGCAGCAAAATAATTCGTGAATTCATACCCCAAAATAAAATAAGATATTACTCCAATTATGATAGACACTACCAGAAAATAGAGAACGATTTCTCTCTGCTGAGTCATACTCGTGCATATTTCCATTTTATTAATATCTTTTTCTAGACAAATTTGGTGCGTTTGCAAGCTGGTAGTTTTAATCGCGAATGATGTTGTTTCCCTACATTAATAAGAATGAATGGAATAATCTGCCCATACAAAAATGAACAATAAAATCGTTATGAAGGTAATGAATGTCAGCAATGAAGTCCTGCTTTCTGCTGCCGACAAGGAAATAGTCGGGATGAACCTAAGACAGGGTAATTTGCATCTTGAAGTAAAAGAGGATTTCTACGGCACAAGTCGTGTTTCGAAGACATTGTTCCTTGAAGCCATGAATATCTGCACGATTGCAAACCTTGTTGGCAATTACACGGTAAGGGTTGCCATCGAGGCGAAATTTGTTGATGCAGATAACGTTATAGAAATTCAGGGTGTCAAGCACTGCCAGTATGCCAGATTGATCAGGCCATAGAGGATTGATTTTCTGATAAACGGAAAGGAGGAGAAAGTAAGGGATATTTTCAAGAGCATAAGTGGCAAGTATGATCTCATAGATTCAATAATGAGCTTTGGCCTTGATCAGTTTTGGAGAACAAAATTGATTTCTGAGCTGGACGTGAAGGATGGCCAGAGTATTCTGGATGTGGGCTGTGGCACCGGCAAGATTTCCTATTCAATAGAGAAAATGATAAAATATTCACACATTTATGCACTTGATCTGACAAAGGAGATGTACCCGTTTATTCCGGATTCAAAGGTAACGTTTGTAGTAGGATCTGCAATGTCACTGCCCTTTGAGGATAACAGCATGGATAGGGTTGTATCTGGTTTCCTGACAAGGAATGTCCCTTCACTTGAAAAATACATTTCCGAAGTATACAGAACCCTGAAACCCGGCGGAATATTCTGCAACCTTGACATATTTGACCCAGGGTCACATTTCATTGCACCACTCTTCAGATTCTACTTTTACAGGATTGTACCTGCCATTTTCGACAGGATGACGAGGACTGATTCCTATTCCTACCTTGCCAGGTCAGTAAGGGAGTTCGTGAGTCCATTAGCATTTGAATCTATGCTTGATAAATATGGATTCAGGAATATAAAGCAGTTCAAGCGTGGCGGTGGATCTGTATTTATACATAGAGCAATAAAATAAATAGGCTCGATACAATACAGGAATGCTTTAATATTAACATTCAATTTATGATATAATGTTGAATGCAGATAAACTAGATTTTATGCCGAAGAAATGGTACAATATCGTTCCAGATCTTCCGGTTCCCATTTCTCCGCCAAGAGACAGATCTCCTGACAGTTCATCCATTGAACTCCTGAACAGGGTTATTCCGAAGGAGGTGTTGAGGCAGGAATTCACTTCTTCCAGATATGAGGATATCCCAGATGAGGTGCTTGAGCAATATGTGCAGATTGGACGACCAACCCCCTTAATAAGAGCCAGGAACCTTGAAAGGCATTTGAGGTTCGACGGCAGGATATTTTTTAAATATGAAGGCGCGACAGCTACAGGTTCCCACAAAATTAACACGGCAATACCACAGGCATTCTATGCCGCCAGGGAAGGAATCAAGGAAATTACGACAGAGACAGGTGCAGGCCAGTGGGGAACGGCTACAGCCCTTGCAGCCTCACTCAATGGGTTGAGATCCAATGTTTTCATGGTAAGGGTGAGCCATGACCAGAAGCCCCTCAGGAAAACCATAATGAACCTTTATGGGGCAAATGTGTTTGCCAGCCCTTCACCGATGACGTCTTTCGGAAAAGGCATTCTCCAGAATAATCCTAACCATCCCGGAAGCCTGGGGATAGCGATCAGCGAGGCTGTTCAGTACGCCCTTGACAATGATTTCAGGTATCTTCTTGGGAGTGTTATGAATTCCGTCATTACGCACCAGAGCATCATTGGGCTTGAAACCAAATCACAACTTGCTGACCTGGGAATTGAACCGGACACCATGATAGGTTGCGTTGGGGGTGGAAGCAATTTTTGCGGATTCTCCTATCCAATGATTGATAACAAGAATATAGAGATGATAGCATCTGCAGCCACAGAAGTCCCAAAATTCAGCAAGGGAGAATTCAGGTATGATAACATAGACACGGCGGGAATACTACCACAATTGAAGATGCTCACCCTTGGTTCAGATTATGTGCCCGAGGGCATATATTCTGGAGGGTTGAGATATCACGGCGTTGCACCATCACTTTCCCTCCTCATAAGAGGTGGCAGGATAGAAACCTCTGAAGTGACGGAAAGTGCCAGCATGGAAGCGATGAAAATTTTCTCAAGGACACAGGGGATCATTCCTGCACCAGAATCTGCACATGCAATAGCCACGGTGATTGATTATGTGAAGAATCCTTCGAACAGGGGAAAGGATGTTGTTTTTAACCTCAGTGGCCACGGACTCATGGATCTGTCAATATTTGGGGATGGAAAAGTTTGAGGGGCAAGCTAGCAGTATATTTCACCTTTCCTTACCCCGATTCAAAGGTGATCGGGAGTTTCCTTGATTCACTGGGCAGCGAGTTCGTGGATTATGTTGAACTTGGCATCCCGGTGATGCATCCATATTATGATGGGCCAAAGATAAGGATGACGCACGAATCTGCAAGAAAATTGTTCAATCCTGATGAATTGAGAACTGCGGTTAAAAATATCAATGACAGAGGAATGGAAACGTATGCTCTCACGTACATGAACTCCTTTGAAAACAATGTGGAAGAAGGAATTAACAAAATAAAGGAATACGGCTTCAAAGGCGTGATTCTTCCGGATCTCCTCATCGACTACTTCGATGAAAGCAATAGCACAGTGGATGCTGTAAAGAGAGGAGGACTGCACTTGATACCTTTCTTCACGTCATCAACACCCGATTCCGTTGTCGGGGAGATTCTCAAAAAAACGGATTCGTGGATATACCACGGAATACAACCATCAACGGGCATAACTGTTCCTGTCGATATTTCCAGGACTGGAGCGAGAATCAGGGAATTCTCTGGCAGAAGTGAGGTAATCTTTGGCTTTGGCATTTCAAATCCGGGAGATATTCGGAAAGTCATGGAAAGTGGAGCTGATGGGGTTGCCATTGGATCGATGTTTATTGATTACCTGAAAAAGGGTGATCTTGAGGGGTTCAAGAATATGGTAAGTGAAATAAGGGGTGTGCTGGATGAATACTGAAATTCTTGTAAAAGTCATTCAGGGCATCGATCTGAGCCATGAGGAATCAACGACTCTCGTTAAGGAACTCACCTCAAGTTCAGCCAGTGATGCAACCCGGGCATCTGTCCTTACATCATTATTCATTAAGGGCGAAACCTATGAAGAGATTTCCGGGTTCTCCAAAGGAATCAAGCAGTTTTCCCCTCTCACCAGGATTCCAGGTCTCACAGACATAGTGGGAACTGGAGGTGATGGGAAAAACACAATCAACGTCAGCACTGCCGCCTCGATTCTTTGTGCCTCACTTGGCATAAAGATTGGGAAGCATGGCAACAGGAGCATAACAGGCTTGATGGGAAGCGCGGATTTTCTTGAAAAGATAGGATACAGCTTCTCAAAGAATCAGAAAATAGCAGAAGATGACATTGCAGCCAAGTCGTTCAGCTTTGTCCTTGCTCCCATGCACAATTCAGCGTTTTCAGCCTTTTCAACCGTGAGGAAGAAGCTTCAATTCCGCACCATATTCAACCTGCTTGGCCCCCTGACAAATCCCCTTGATCCTGATAAAATAATCATAGGAGCATCTTCCGGGATAGACCCGATGATATACGCCAATGTGCTGAGAATTCAGGGAAAAACTGGATATGTTGTTTCAGCCAAGGATGGTACTGACGAGATTTCAATCAGTTCTCCCACGAGGATTATCAGGGTGTCTGATGCCATAACTGAAAGTGAACTGATCCCGGAAAGAATTGCAGGCAGGCAATATGACCCTGAAAGTGTATCCGGCTCTTCAAAGCGTGAAATCTTCCAGAAGACCATGGATGGCCTGGCAGGGAAAGATGAGGCCTGTTCTAAATTTATTGCTATTAACGCTGCTCCCGCCATAATTTCCAACGGCCTGGCAAACGATTTCGGCAGTGCTTTCAACATTGCCATGAAGGCTGTTCTTGCCGGAAAAGCGATGCAGAAACTCACCGAGATAGGAAATTTCAACGAGGTGGAAATTAATGGTGCATAATCTTATACTAAAGGTCTGCGGCATAACGAGGGAAGAGGATGCACTGCTGGCAGAAGAAAGTGGTGCATCGATACTCGGTATTGTCAGGGCAAGAGATTCTCCAAGGTTTGCTGAGCCAGGATTTGTTGACAGGCTTGCTGCATCGGGTTACAAAATCGCCGGTGTTTATAACGACAGGAAATACCTACAGGATAATTACTCCGAAGAGAAAATCATACAGATCCATTATCCGCACGAACCAGAAGAGATAACCCTGGTAAGGAAAATGACAGGAAAGCAAATTATATCTGTGGTACAGGCACAGAAAACACTGCAACCCGGATTTGACCTGATGCCATATTTGGAATCAGCCGATCTTGTGCTTATTGAGGATAAACCACGAATTATAGGGCATATTCCCAAAATCCTGGTGCGCAGTGAAAAGTTAGGCGTTGCAGGCGGAATTGAGGTTGAAGACATTGGAACAATAATAGGAAGGGGATTCAATTTCATAGACATGAGCAGCAGCCTAGAGGATTACCCGGGCATGAAGAATGCGAAAAAGATGAAAATGCTGAAGGGGGTGATTCAAACAATTGCCGCCACTGTATAAGAAGATCGAGGAGTTGATTGCCCAGAAAAGGGATTTCGCATATATGTGTTCTTTCGCTGATGAAGATAGAACCATCGGGAATGAAGAATTATTCTTCAACGGTAAGAGTGAATCATTCGCGAGCTTTGAGGAGTTAAGGAATATTGCCAATGAAGTTTTCCCCGTGATACTGAGCTTTGGCATGGTTGAGGACGTGTTTCCAAACCTGAAATTGCCTGAACAGAACTGGCCAAAGGGTCTCGGAATAACGGGCGCAGAGAGGAAACAGCAAATATTTACCAGAAGCAAAGAATTGCGTGAAAACCGTTCTGCCCGTGATAATCTTAATGAAAACTATATGAACAGCGTTGCCAGGACTGTTGAAAGAATCAGGAACGGTGAAGCATTGCAGGTCGTTTTATCCATGGAGATCCCGGTGGGAGAACTTTCAATTCCACACGCACTGGAATATTTCATGGAGTATGATCGGTCATCATATGTTTTCTGTTACAAAATTAATGATTATCTCCTAATGGGAAGCTCCCCTGAGAATCTTGTCAGGTTTCAGGACAACAGGTGTTTCATAAACCCAATTGCTGGAACAAGGCCATTGGCAGAAAATGGAAAGGATTTTGATGCCTTGAGCAGGGAACTCCTTGCAGATGAAAAGGAACTTCTGGAACACAGGATGCTTGTCGATCTGGCCAGGAATGATCTTGGAAAGGTATCCGTGCCAGGCACAGTGAAAGTTGTGAGGGCACATTACATTAAGAAGTTTGCCTCTGTAATTCATATCCTCAGCGATGTGGAATCGGAGTTGATGCCGGGGCTTGATGCAATCGATTTGCTGAAAGCGGTCTACCCTGCAGGGACTGTGTCAGGTGCACCCAAGGAGCGTGCTATTGAAATCATTTCAGAATATGAAACTACGCCGAGGGGACCGTATTCCGGGTCTGTTGGATTGTGTTCCACCAGGTATCTGGATATGGCACTGACAATAAGATCATTATACATGATGAATGGAACAATCATAACAAGAGCGGGCGCGGGAATCGTCAAGGATTCCGTGCCAGAAAGAGAAAACAGGGAAGTTCTGGCCAAGGCACAGACAGTTTTAGGAGGTGCGGGCATTGAAAGTCTTGCTGGTCAATAACCACGATTCGTTTGTGTATAACATTTACCAGTCGCTTCTGAAAATAACAGATGATGTTGATGTTCAATTCAATGATAACATCGATATTACTGGCGTAGGCAGATATGAAAGGATCATAATTTCACCGGGGCCCGGAAATCCTGTCAACGAAAGGGATGCAGGAAACCTTCAGCTCCTGATGGATTCCATAGGGAAAGATGCAAAGGTGCTGGGAATATGTTTCGGACACCAGTTCCTCGCCTTCCATCTCGGTTCAAAAGTTGTTTTATCAAAGCGCCTGATGCATGGCCAGATCGACAACCTGCGACATTCCCATTCACCCATATACAGGAATGTTCCGGAACACTTTGCTGCCATAAGATACCACTCCCTTGCGATAGAGCCAGGTGAGAACATAGTTGTAGATTGCGTCTCAGACAGCGATGGCACAATCATGGGTTTCCACTCAAAGAATGGGAGATTTTTTGGCGTCCAGTTCCATCCAGAAAGCTATTATTCTGAATATGGAGAGACCATATTCACTAATTTCCTGGGTGATGTCCTCTGACGATTGTCGACGACATTTACCGGAACAACAGGTTTAGGAAACTGGATCATAAGAATGAAAGGATCAGGAAACCCATAAGCATGAGAAAATCAATCCTTGAAAAGAGGGAAAGGGGAGAAAAGGCATTTGTGCTGGAATTCAAGAGGGCCTCTGCATCCGGCTTCGTGAATGAGAGTTCTGCTGATCCTCAAGCTTTTGCTGAATCCGTTAATGAATATTGCGACGCTTTCAGCATACTGACGGAACCAACCACATTCAGGGGGAATTTTTCAGATTCTGAATATTTCCTGAGGTTTGGCAAGCCACTTTTGATGAAGGATTTTGTTGATAGCGAAAGGATCGTGGATTGCGGCTACTACAACAATTTTGACTGCATACTCCTGATCTCCGATTTTCTTGACACGGAAAGAATCACAACCCTTTCTGATTACATAAGATCAAGAGGGATGGATGTCCTTGTTGAGTTTCACGATCCAGCACTATTTGATGAGTTGAAAGATCTTAAAAACGTAATTATAGGATATAACAGGAGAAACCTGAAAACACTAAGAATGGAAGGAGAAGAGGAAATGATAAATAAAATGATAGGACAGACAGATAATCCATTCCTGCTGGAAAGCGGAATAAATTATCAAAAAATGGCAGCCATGGATAAATTGGATTTTGATGGCTACCTGATAGGTGAGGCAGTGTTGAAAGACAGAAAGATTTTGGCAGAAATTAAGAGCAGAGAGGTGATTAGGTATGATGATGCCAGACCTGACAATTGAGGATATCTTCAGCAGGGAAAAATTCATTTTCATTGCAGGGCCATGTGCTGTGGAAAGTGAAGAACAGGTTCTGGACACGGCAAGATTTCTCAAATCTCTTGGAGTAAACTTCATGAGGGGAGGTGCCTATAAACCAAGAACGTCACCAAGAAGTTTCCAGGGGCTCAAGGAAGAAGGGTTGAAAATCCTTGCAAAGGCAAAGGATGAAACCGGAATAAACATAATAACAGAGGTGATGGATTCAGACAATCTTTCTACCGTAACAAAATATGCCGATATCCTGCAAATAGGAAGCAGGAACTGCCAGAATTTTTCACTCCTGAGAAGGGTTGGAGAGCTCAATAAGCCAGTGCTAATAAAACGAGGTTTTGGAAACACTGTTGATGAGTTCGTGCAGGCATCGGAATACATATCTAACGGTGGGAATAACCAGATTATAATGGTGGAAAGAGGCATCCGAACCTTTGAAAGCTCAACCAGATTTACTCTTGACATCTCAGCGGTTCCTGTGCTGAAGGAAAGGGTACCATATCCTATTTTCGTAGATCCAAGCCATCCAGCGGGTCTTGCCAGGTATGTTGAACCATTATCGCTTGCATCGGTAGGTGCAGGTGCCGATGGCCTGATGATTGAAGTTCATCCAGATCCTCAGAACGCATTGAGCGACAGTAAGCAGCAGCTTAACTTTGAACAGTTCAGGTTGCTCTTTGATAGGGTCAACGCCCTCAGGGATACCATATCAAAATTCTAATGCATTTTTTCTAATGCCAGTTTCTCAAAAATTCTCTCTTACACAGGATTTCTATTTACATAATCCTCGGTAATTTTCCTAAGTGCACGTCGCAAAGTCTCAGACAACGATGAAACAGAAATCCCAAGAAGCTTTGAAATGTCCTTCAGGGAGGCTTCCCTTTCATTATCGAAATACCCGAGATCCAGGCACAGTCTTAAGATCTGGTTTTCCCTATCGGTGATCTCTGTCTTAATTTCTTCAGGACCTTCAATTACCACAGGTTCAAGGCCGGACTCCTCAAGATCATGCACAATCTTTTTTGCAATTCCAGTTGAACTTATCAAAAGCCTGAATCTAATTGTGTTCCTGTCGATGCTCCTCGTTCCAAGCACAACTGCATCACTAAGAGCCATGAATTTACAAGCACTGCAGCTCTTTCCATAGACCCAAAGCCTTGTGGATCCTGCCTGGACTATCTTCCTTGACACTTTCCTCAACGTGGCTAATGTCTTGTCATCCACCGACTTGACCTCAATGCTATGAAGTGTTTCCTCCGCCTCAATCTTGAGCCTTGTTAATCCCTTTAGATTAGGTATGTTAAAGGTTGCATCGGATACGAGGCAATCAGTTCTTCGAACCTGGACGGTCATATCGAGAGGATGTTTTTTACTCTTAGACAATAAAATCTGATAGTCACCTAATAAAAAAATGTTTGTTTAGTTGTTGATTGAGTGTTAGATGTTTTTGAAAGGCTGCGTTTAAGTGCAAGAAAAAATGGCAAAAAAAAATTTTGCACGTAATCGATGTTCGATCTATGATACGTCATCCACTATTGTGTTTATTTCTGCGGCAAAATCTGAAATTGGAGCGATTCCTTTCATGTTTGAATAAACATAAGATGGCGAATAAACATAAGTTTCATACTGGGGAGAGTTAATATAACTTTGTGCTGCCGATGGATTTGTTGTCAGATCCCAGAGATAAAAATATGGCCCATTTAAGTAATAAGCTCCTTTTGGTCCCGTGATTATGAGAGCGGTAACAAGATGATGTCCGATTGCTCCTATGGGGGCAATTGGAGAACCGCCTTTGGTTACTTGACTCGGTGTTTGTGTCTGAATCTGGTATATCCATGAAGCGATGAAAGATGGTTCTGTAGCATTAACCTCCTGCAGACCCTTGCTTACAAGTTGATTGCTTGCTATGGGAGTTCCGCCAACTGTTCCGGTATGAGTTTGATTGTACATGTAAAAAGCGGTGAAATAATACTTCCCATTAGATATGGATAAATTTTGGGTAAACAGCAGTCCAGGCTCGTGTGGGGCGGAATCACCTGAAAATGATTTATGTAGGATAAAATCATTTGAAATAGCAGGTATATGCTGTTGAACCGCCAGATATAACCCCCACGAATTTGCAGCACCAATAGGACAACCATCCCATGAAATCCAATAGAAGTGAATGTTATCCGAAAAATTGCTTGTAGAAATTTGTGCAAAAGTGCCCCATGGAACAGGATTCGGTATCGTAACATTGACGCTTGAATTGCTTGAACTATTATTCTTGAATGCCCCTAGATCATAGGCTACAAAAATTAAAAGAGCCACAATTATAACCGCTCCAACAGCCGTAAATATCTTTCTTCTTTTCATAATAAAATCATTAATGCCACGCTTTGATTCCATCCTCTTTTCTGAAGACTGCACTTTCTTGTTTTTTGAGTATTTTCTATTAGACATTTCCAAGAATGGATAAAGTTACACTATAAATAATTTCCCTTTTCAGGGAACAGACCAGAATGTAAATATAACCTGTTACAGACTGATTTTCGTCCAAGACAAGAATTTTTATACTATAAATTATTTCAGTAAAGTAAAAAATATTTACGTGATGTATATGGTAATCAATTCAAAAAACGTTAAAGGGATAGTATCGATATTCGTAATAGCCGCAGTTATTATTTCAGCGGTAGGATATGTCGAGTACGTGGCTCCGAGGAATGTTGAAAACGGAAAAATAACAGTGACTGATATTATTGGACAGACATTCACATTCAACAGCACCCTTACAAGGATAGTTTCGCTTGATCCTTCAGCAACAGCTGTTTTGTATGCCCTGGGAGCGTACAAGGATGTTGTTGGAACCGGGTCGTATGACTACTATCCTCCTAGCGGAACAGCACCGGTAATTTGCAATGACTTCAATGTGCACTATAGTTCACTTGTTGCCCTGAAACCGCAGGCGGTTCTCGGATATGGTGCGACTGTACCTTCTTACGGATTATATATAAACAGCACCCTGCACATCCCTTTCATACTTGATAATCCAAACAGTGTGTCTCAGATAGAGAATGAGACACTTATGCTGGGAGCATTAACCGGCACATCCTCAAACGCAACGAAGATTACCAACTGGATGAATCAATCCCTCTCCGATATGACAAACGTTTCGAAGGGCCTTCCAAATGAATCGGCATTCTATCTTGAATGCGAATATAATGGTGCAATATACACTGCTGGCAATAATACGTTCATCAACGATGAGATGCAATATGCCCATCTTATTAACATCTTTACCCAATCTGGATACAACACAATTTCACCTGAAGTAATAGCAAACTCAAATCCAAGCGCTATCCTTATAGATTGTTACGCTTCACCTCTTTATATGAAACAGGCACCATTCAACGAAACCAGCGCTGCCAAGAACAATAACTATGTGCAATTCTTCAATGATACATACTTCACGAATCCTGATTTCAGGTTTATATATGGAATTGAGTGGCTGTTGCAATGGAGAGCACAGGGAAATGCACAGATGCTTTATGAGCTGAGTGAATTGCCGGCGTTTCCAATAAAGTTGAAATATAGCCCAAATTTCAATTATGAGACGCCACCATGATTAAATTTGGGAAAATTTACTCAAGCCTCACCCGATTGCAGAGGAAAAAAAGCCTGATAAAAACAAGGTTCTCAATTTTAATAGTTCTTTTATTTCTTTCAACAATATTTTCAATCTTTTTGGGTGCTGTATACGTTCCGATTCCAACTATCTTGAAGATTGTTGTTATTCAGATTCCATTCCTTGGTGGATTTTTCCACCTCTCTGTCAATCCTATCAATTATGAAATAGTTACAGTTTTACGTGAACCTACAATAGTTGCGGCTCTCTTCATAGGTGCAACGCTGGGAGTTGGCGGAACAATTATTCAGAGCATATTCAGGAATCCCATTACAGAACCATACATTATTGGCATTTCAAGCGGTGCAACGCTGGGCGTTGTACTTGTCCTTGCACTGGGAATCACGATTTTTGGCATTTACACGGAATCTATCTTTGCGTTCATTTTTTCCATGGCCATTGTTTCCATTGTTTTCATGGTATCCATTCGGTCAGGACAGATATCAGGATTATTCCTTCTGCTTACAGGCATAGCACTCAGTTATTTTGTCTCCTCCATTGTGGCTTTCCTCCTGTTTTCAAACATCAGGTTGCAGAATGAGGCTTTTTTCTGGCTGCTTGGCTCCATAGGATTGATAACCATCCCTGAGCTTATTATCACTATTCCAGTAATGGCTATTTGCATGATCCTGAGTTTCATATTCTACAAAGAATTGAACGCACTCCAGATGGGGGATGAATATGCAAGAAGTGTCGGTGTCAATGTGAACTTTTCCAAGGGAATGTTTCTCATCCTCACTGCCCTAAGCGTGTCTGCGGCCGTTTCCATCAGCGGATTGATAGGATTTGTCGGCTTGATCATACCACATATTTCAAGATTGATTTTTGGGGGATCGAATAAGTTGGTAATACCATCTTCTGCCATAATTGGTGCCACGTTCTTACTGATTTGCAATGATATAGCCAGGGATATTGCAAGGCCGGAAATCCTGCCCATAGGGATTGTGACAGGGTTGCTTGGTGTACCGATTTTTGTTATGTTGATGATGAGAATAGCGAGGGGTGCCTATGAAACTTGAGGTTCAGAACTTGAGGTTCTCCAGAACAGGGGGAACATTCTCGCTGAAGGATATTTCTTTTTCTGTTGAAAAGGGGACAGTCTTTGGCATAGGCGGAGAAAACGGCTCAGGAAAATCATCTCTTTTGAAGGTCTTATTCAGGCATCTTGAATATGAAAGCGGATCAATCAGGATAGATGGCACCGATATTACCAACCTGAGGCAGAGGGAAATTGCAAGGATGATTGCGTACGTTCCCCAGGAGACTCCATTACCCATGAACATGAAAGTGAGGGATATTCTTGAAATTGCGTCTTATTCTGTTGAGGGGAATGACAGAGCGGTTGACAGGGCTGAGGCAATCTGCGGAATCAGCGAATTCAGCAACAGGGATTTTTCCTCACTCAGCGGCGGAGAGAAGAGGATAGTAATGTTTGCTGCGGCAGTCGCTCAGGATTCAGATATTATTCTCATGGATGAACCCACCACGTTCCTTGACGTAGAGAAGAGAATGAGGGTACTGTCAATAATCCATCACCTAAAGGAAACAGGCAAAACACTCATAGGCGTTTTCCACGAAATTGAGATACTGAATGAACACTGTGATTCCATGATCCTCTTGAAAGATGGCCTTCCTTTAACTTATGGCAATCCCAGGGAAAAAATTAACGAGGAGATACTTTCAAAGGCTTTTAATGTTGAATTCACGAAATATGAGACTCCTTTTGGGATAAGGTATGAGCCGATCCCTCCTTTCAAGAGGAGATTTCAGTCTTGAATTTTCCCCTGTTTTACTGATCCTATTTATCACGGTGAGCGAGAAAACCCACTTCTTTAGGAGTGGGATGAGAGCGAACACAACATGTAATAACCACGATACAATTACATAAATAGCATGTATAAGTCCTACAGATTC
>JAJZXT010000065.1 GCA_021806355.1 Thermoplasmata archaeon | reverse complement strand
ATAGATCCATTCTCAATGAAAGTAATCACCTCAATAAACGTTGGATCAGATCCCACTAACGCAATATATGTTCCCGCCAACGGAATGATATATGTAACAAACAGTGGATCAAACAATATATCCGTTATCAATCCTCAAACCAATAAGGTGTCATCACCTATACAGGTTGGATCTGATCCAAAACAGATGATTCTCCTGAACAATGATATTTACCTCAATAACCAGAATTCAGGAACAATTTCAATAATCAACACAACAAACAATTCAATCATAAAGGATATCAAGTTGCCATTTGATGCCTGTAATTCCCCAACAGCAATAATTTACGATCAAGAATCAAATTCATTATATGTTCTCGGTTCTCCACATCACAACTATGATAACGTATCAATAATAAGCACTATTTCTCAAAGCATCCTAACAACTATCAAGCTCAATGGACAAAATCTGATAAGGCTTCTTCAACTTAGTATGGGTCTTGACTTTTCCAACAATTCTATAATAATAAATAACCCAAGTGCCAGTTTTATTGCAATAAATCTATCATCAAATTCGGTATCTTATTATTATCGTTCGGAGGGGGAGTTAGGTCAATGCTATGTTCAGCTGTATAATCCGTACAGTCAAAAGGAATTTGCATTTGAAGGATATGGTGTTTCGCCATCTTCAGTGGGTGATATTTACATTTTCTCGATATCAATAAAAAACACGATCATCCCTTATCATTTAAGTAAGATATCCATATTCATTATTGCTGTTATCTTCATTGCAGTGGTAATAATCATATGGCGAAGACAGGAGAATAAAAAGTATAAGGATTATACGGTTTAGCTTTCACAACAAAATTTTGGGAACACGGCGTATCAAGCCCATACATTTCCCAACTTGGAGTAGGCGTTTATTTCAATATTATCTCTGCGGTTCAATACCATCAAAGAAGTATTCAAAGAAGACAGGGTTCTATGACAATTTCACTCTCCAAGAAAACAATATTTTTTAATGAGTAGTTCATGTTTATAAATGACAAAAGGTCTTTTTGTTATAATTTCCTCAGGAGAAGAGGCTGTGTACAAAGCTCTTACTGGTTTGATGTATGCCATAAACGCCAAAAAAACCAGTGGCCTGATGATGTAAACTTGATGTTTTTTGGTCCATGTGAAAGAATGATCTAAAAGGCTTCTCTGGACAGCCAATTTTCGAAATTCCTAAGGCAATCGCTTGAACTCGGTTTGATCCCAATGGCTTGCAGAGCAATTTCGGATGGGGAAGGAATCACCACACGACTTGAAGGGATCGGGATCAGCGTTGAATAAGTGGGCATGATTGTGAGCTCATTCATAAAGAAAGATTATCAGGTTCTGACCTTTTGATTCTTTTAAGATGAAATAGAAGCTGTAATGCCTCGATTCTAAGGGAGGAGATCTGGATGGAATATCTCTTCTGCCCATTAGGGCATCATTCTCCCGTATTTCTTTAAGTGCATCCTCAGCTCTGGTTGGACTGAGAACTGTTTCCCATGGGTTACTATGAGTTCTTTAATCACGATTAACCAAAGGAAATAGAGGTTATAAACAAAAGAATCGATAAAAAAATGAAGCGATAGTAGATTAGAAAAGATTTATTATTTAAACAGATTAAGGTTCGCACGGTGAAATTATGCAACAAGGACAAATGGCTTATGATAGGGCAATCACGGTATTCTCACCAGACGGGAGATTATTTCAGGTAGAATATGCAAGGGAAGCAGTAAAGAGAGGTTCAACAGCTCTTGGTGTAAGATTTGATGGTGGAGTTGCCCTCATTTCAGAAAAAAGGGTTAGAAGCAGATTAGTGGAACAAAATTCCCTGGAGAAAATTCAACTCGTTGATGATCTTGTGGGGTGTGTCACATCAGGTTTAGTGGCGGATGCAAGAGTACTTATTGACTTTGCAAGAATTGCCTCACAGCAGGAAAAGATCACATACGGTTCACTTGTGAACATTGAAAACCTGGTCAAGAGGGTAGCAGACCAAATGCAGCAATACACTCAATATGGCGGGGTACGTCCGTATGGAGTATCCATGATATTCGCGGGATTTGATACCATAGGGCCAAGATTGTTCGATTGTGACCCATCCGGCACAATAAACGAATACAAAGCTGTCTCAATAGGTTCTGGAAAGGAGCAGGTAACAGCTTTCCTCGAAAAGGAATACAAGGAAAACCTCAGCGAGAAAGAGGCTGCAAAACTTGGCATCAGGGCAATAAAAGGGTCTCTGGAAGATGGGGCAGAATTCAAGAATCCTGAGGTCGCAACAATAACAAAAGGCGGCAAATTTAAAATTTACACGGCAAAGGAAGTTGAGGAAATAGTTTAATTTCCTATCCTGATATTTTTTTCATTACCGGAGCCTGTTGATATTGACAAAATGTGCCAGATGTTCTTTTGAAAATGAGGACAACTTAAGATATTGCAAAGAATGCAGGATGCCGCTAATACAACCAGAGCAATATTCAAGCTTCAAATCTGACATGTCTCTTTTTCCAATATTTTCCATAATAAGCGCGGTAATACTCATAGTGGGAAACATTTACATGGAATCGGGCTTATCGGCATCATTCTCAAATCTCAGCAATCTAACAATATCCCAGGTAAACGCATTGAAAGCACATTTCTCTTACCTGATTTCTATTTATCTTACCCTGATCTCCCTGAGCATAGCAATCTATGCTTTTGGCGTGTATAAACTCAGGAAAGGCTATAAAATACTTGCTGGAAGGAACAGGCGCTTCAACCCGCCAATGGCCGGGGGAACTCTTGCATTGATGGGATTGATCTCACTGATACCAGCACTTCTGATGATTGCGGCAGTATCCGGCAGCCTTTTTTCATCATTCTTCACCAACACAAACGGTTCCACATATCATTTCGCCATATCGTCAATGGACTACGACATCCTCTTTCTTGCAGGAGGACTTGCGGTTTTTGCACTTTTTCTTCTCTTTCTTGGCACAATTCCATATCTTTATATTGGTACCGTAAGGTTGGCCAGGGAATTCCAGAATTACTATTTCTTCATCGCTTTCTTACTCTACCTTGCGGACATTATCATATCGGCAACACTTGGATCGTTAAGCTACGCCATCTTCCCTTCAGGTGCTGTTATAACTCCAGGTGGTGCACCAAACAGTTCCAGTTCACTTTATTCATTCAGCCTGACAGGTTTCAATACATCGGACCTGCTAATATCGATAATTGCTCTTGCAGTATTTATCGCACCAAATATTGCAATACTGATGGCACTCAGGAAGGAAAAACTGCTTTCCCTGAATATCTTCGACAATTGATCAATTTTTATTCTAATAGTGTATAATCCCCCATGGTTAGCCTGGAAGATGCCATCGTAGCGAGGTTGGAATCGCATGGACACAAGTTCGAGGTTTTGATAGATCCTGATGCGGTTGACAGGATCAGAGAGGGAAAGATCGACATTGAAAAGGATATTGCGAGCGAGGATGTATTCAAAGATGCAAGGAAGGGTGACAAGATTGGCGAGGAACCCCTGAAGGAAGTTTTCGGCACCGTAGATATCGGAAAGATTGTAACTGAAATAGTGCTTAAAGGGCAGATCCAGCTCACAACGGATCAGAGGCATAAGCTTCAGGAAAAGAAGAAGCGCATGATCATCGACACAATATCGCGGGAAGGAATCAACCCCCAGACAAACACCCCAAACCCACCCAACAGAATTGAGAACGCAATGGAGGAGGCAAAGATCCACATCGATCCTTTCAAGAGTGTTAACGACCAGATACAGATCGTATTGAAGGCCATACGTCCCCTGATTCCGATAAGGATGGAAAGGACAAAGATAGCGGTAAAACTCAAGGGGGATGCCTACGGAAAGTTGTATGGTGAGATCACAAGGAATGGAACATTGATAAAGGAGGAATGGGCAGCAGATGGGTCCTGGATAGGTGTCATTGAGGTTCCCGCTGGAATATCGGGGGAAATAATCTCGCACCTGAGCAGGAAAGCTAAGGAAGATATCGAAATTAAAATCATGAAATGAATCCTTTGGCAAATAATATATATAAACATTCAATCGCTTACAGTATAACAAAGGTTGATGTGTATTTGGATATGGGAATATAAATAGCCCGTGTTGTCAATATACACTTTTAATCAAAAATACATGGAAGGAGGAAAATAAATGTCTGAAACTAAGCAAGTTGTTTTTCCGGGTGAAGAGATCGAAGCCACGGAAATCAAGCCCCGCAACGGGGTATACAAGAATAAGGACGGAAAGTACTGTTCCCAGTACTTCGGAACAATCCAGAAGGGCGATGATTATATCGACGTTGTTCCATTCACCGGGCACTACTTTCCAAGAAGAGGCGACAAGGTAATCGGGAAGATCATAGAAATTGGTCCATCAATGTGGACAATTGACATAAATTCACCTTACCTGAATCTGATGCACATGAATGACACGCCTTGGAAGATGTCATCCGGTGACATAAAGAAATACCTGGGCATTGGAGATTACATCTACGCCAAGGTAATGACGCTCAATGAAATAAAGGAGAGCTGGCTGACCATAAAGGATGTTGGCCTCAGGAAACTTGAGGGAGGGCACATTATATCCGTTCCAGCCCCGAAGGTTCCAAGGATAATTGGAAAAGGAGGCTCGATGGTGAACCTCATAAAGGAATTCACCGATACCAGGATTGTCATAGGACAAAATGGCCTGATATGGATTGATGGTACACCCGAGAACATACTCAAGGCTACCGCAGCGATAAAAAAGATTGAGAGGGAAGCGCACACCACAGGGTTGACAGACAGAATGACAGAGTATCTAAAAGGAGATGCAACAAATGGGAACTGAAAGTAACATTAAATTATTGGATGAGAACGGCCTGAGGCTTGACGGAAGAAACGAAATGGAGCTCAGGCCAATCAAGATTGAGACAAACGTGCTGGACAGGGCTGATGGATCAGCTTATATCGAATGGGGAGGAAACAAGATTATCGTGTCGGTATACGGTCCAAGGGAAGCTTACCCGAAGCATACCCAGGATATAGACAAGGCAGTCATAAAGGCAAGATACAATATGGCCGCTTTCTCGGTTGACGAGAGGAAGAGACCGGGACCTGACAGAAGATCAGTGGAAATATCAAAGGTAATATCGGAGGCCTTGAGTTCGGCCGTAATGGTGGAGCAATTCCCAAGAACGCAGGTCGATGTCTTCATAGAAGTTATACAGGCAGATGCCGGAACAAGAATAGCCGGTTTGACCGCTGCTTCGGTAGCACTGGCTGCTGCGGGAATACCAATGAGGGACATGGTCGTGGGATGCACTGCAGGAAAGATTGAGGGCAAGATAGTCCTGGATCTTTCAAAGGAGGAAGATAATTTTGGCCAGGCTGATCTTCCAATGGCAGTCCTTTCAAGGACGGGAGAGGTCGTACTGGTACAGATGGATGGAGACCTGTCTGTGGAAGAATTCAACCATGCATCAGACATGATCCTCGATGCAACAAAGAGG
>JAJZXT010000191.1 GCA_021806355.1 Thermoplasmata archaeon | reverse complement strand
ATGACCGGTCACATACAGATCCTGGAATGTGCCCAGATGGCATTGTGAACAGCATCGATCTTTTCAGCTGTTCTGGACAAACGGGATATCCCCTTATCTTCCTTGAGCAGAGATCCAGGTATGCGGTGAGACATACTTATCCCTCGCTGTCAATGTATATCTTTTTGAAATCCGTCTCTCACATGACATTGGGTCTGGCAACAACAACTGTCCTAAGAACATGTTTCCTGCGAACCTTCTTATGCGTTGCAATAAGGTTCATGTGGCCATATGTCTTTGTATGCGGTTCTTTCCCGCCCTTATTCCGGAGCGGCGTATCATTGCCGTAACCCTTCGTGTGCCGTATGATGGCCTTTCCTCCACAATGCTGGAAATGCCTGTCAGGAAAGCTTATCTGGAATTGGAAAGGCCATTTGCAATGAGCTCAGTCATGGCTTCCCCCATCAGTGGATTTTTTTAAGGTTTCTTTTGCTATTGTAAGCTCACCAATTATGCCCATAAGTTCGTTTATCTCCTTGAGGAGGGATGCTTCAGCTGTTGATATGCAAGGCTCCATGGCATCAGTGCCGGCGGAGATAAACTCATCCCTCAATTGTGCACAGCGGATGAGGTAACATTATACTTCTGGCAGATCTCTGCTATGGCTGAAGAGTTCGAAAGAACTTCCATGACAATCCTTGCCTTCTCCTCCCTTGTCCTTTAAGTGCCCTTTCCTACCATATGGTCGAATCTGGAATTAGGAGGAGATTAAAAACCCCCTCTCCCTTGACTCCCCCCTATATAAGTGGTTCTCCATGCTCATGCTGTCTGAATCTGAACGGATCCAGTAAAGCCATTCTTCGCATTGAACATTGATGTCTGATAGATACTCAAAGGATCTGCTAGCCCAGAATTTGTATCTCAGATGCTTGATGGTGTTCTATATCTTTCCCTTGGTCTGGGCGCGAGAGGGACAACAGAGCCTGATTGATATAAAATAATATTCGGGGAAGATCATGAACTCACTGTTGAACTTGGACTATAAGTCTTTCATCCTCCTGTCAATGACTACCTATTTCATGCCATTATAAAGGATTGTGTCCATGGTGAATTCAGCATACCGCATCCTGGTGAATCCAATGATCATGCTTAAGGCAATAGAGTTTTCGACGTTTTCCGTAGATCTCAATGTTTCCAAGTTCTTCAAAAACCTCCTGTGACTGATTGATGGGATCGGTCTCGTACCTGTAGACTACCGGGATCTTCCTGTCATTTCCCATTGGTCTGTTTTAGTGCTTGGCGGGGAATGTGATCACCTAAAGACTACTATCCTAATCTTCTCATATATTCTGACTGCATAGAGAATGTACTTATCAATAATCTCCCCGTAGGTGTGAGATATGGGGCATTTATGGGCTTGCATGATCCATGTGTTATTGTGGCATCTTTCCGAGTTTGAAATACCTATTGACTGTTGTCATGCTTATCCCAAAACTTCTTGATATCTCGCCGATCCAAAGTTCCTTATCCTTTATTCTCCTTATAATGTACTATCTCTCCTGATCAAGTAATCCTCAGTACCTGTGGTTCAGCACGATTGACTAGTTATTGTTCAATTGCTAGAACTGGAAACTTACTTTTTGCTATAATTAGGCATAATTCATTTGTTATGTATAAGGAAAATCGTTCATTAAAAAAAGAAAAAAAATAGTATGCGTTCACTTTAGTGACATAAATTACTTTTCCGAGAAGTCACTCCCCCTTTTACTTAAAAGGAACTCACTTAACGGTCATCCAACCACTCAGGTGTTTTACTTTCTACAAAAAATTGATCGCCACTCGAAAAAATATCTATATCATCTAATAACTCTTTACATATTGATTTGAAGGAATTGTGATCAACTTTAACATGCTTTTTTGACAGACATTCTATCTCCATTTTGGCATTAACAACCAATTTAAAGTCATCTTTGTATATGGCCTTCCTTGGGAGAGAGGCTGATATAACATTCTGTTTGTGTTCCTTAGACATTCGAATTTTCGGAAGAGATAAGATGTTGAATCCATAAGACTCTGAAAAAACTATTTCTCGTGGGTTTAAGAATTCTCTTAGACCATTGGCCCTTGATTGAATTAGGTCTCCTAAGTCAATTGTTGTAAAATTCTTATTTTCATATTTTCTTAAATCTCTTTTTTCGTTCATAGGGTATTTTATCAACAATGGAACTCTTATTATTTCTTCGTATAGAAAAGATTCATGAGAGTAGAATCCACATTCCCAGAAAGCCTGACCATGATCTGAAGTTATTATTAACATGGTATCATCATATATCTTAGAATGAATGAGAAATTTTAAAACCTCAAGGATAGTATAATCTATCAAGCTTGCGTTTTGTAAATAAATCCTTTTGATTTCACTTCGTTCAGAATTGCTGAATTTTTTATATCCAAAATAGTCGCTCCATTTTGATTTGTTAAGAAGGTGCCCATATTCTGATCTGATGTATGGTTCATGCATCTCCATAAGATTCACGAATAAAAAAAATGGCTGATTAATAGACATCCCGTTAATCAATTCTGTAAACACTTTTGCTCCTTTGTCTTTCCTCAGATCAAATTTTTTCTCTTCTTCACTATTTGAGTTCTTTAGATATCGCCTTATTAATCTGCCCCCAATCTGCAATTTCTGAAGTATATCAAGATCTTTGCCTGGTATTATCAAATCCTCTATTTTGTCTTTAAGGCTTATTGATAACAATCTTTGAAATTCTGAGTCCAAAAAAAGATCAAACCCAGAGGCGAAAATGCTTGAGGAAGATATAAAAGGATTTGCTGAGTACCCTAACGTCAAATAGCCGTTGGTTCTTAATTTTTCAACAAACGATTTAAATCCATTCTCTTTTCTAACATAATCTAGCATCTCAATATCGTTAAGCCCTTTCATTTTGTGTATGTTATGAACTGATGGATATTGCTTACTAAATATGGATGCGTGAGATGGAACTGTCCAAGACGCTGGAGAAATTACATTTTCGTACAACTCACTGTCCTTTGATAGATGTTGGAACGCTTTAGGAAACACATTTGAATTAAAGTAATCAAACCTGAGTGTATCCACAACTATGAGCACTATATTTGGTGTTTTCATAGGGATTGAATCACATGTATCCTAAGGCTCTAAGCTTCTCCATCATTCCTTCCTTGTCTTGCGAGCGCCCAGCCCTTTCTGACGTTTCCTCCAGATTCTGTTCCCAAGCCGGTACATTAGATACCTTCTTTGAATCATGGATCCCATCAATAGATCTAAAACCTTCTCTGTATTTAGGATGAATGGGCAGATTCCAATCAAACATAACTTTCCATATATCTTTCTCAAGAAATGTCAAAATAGGATGAACTCTCACATGTTCTGGGTTAACTCTAGGTGATATAAAAACTTCAGTTGATCTCGCGGAGTTCTCATCCCATCTAACGCCGGTTATTAAAGCGTCAAAACCATATTTTTTAATGGCAGTCTTCATAGCAACTGTTTTAAGCAGATGATTCCCTATTTCCGTCTCAAGTGAATATTCGAAATAATCGCCAGTGTACCCGATCTTGTTTATTTCAGCCCTGTTTTCATCACTTAAGCCTGATATCTTTATTTTACCATCTCTGACATTATCAAGAACATCATCATTCCTAGTCCTTACGAGACGAAAATTCCAGTCATTACTAACCCTATCAATCAATTCTAGAGTTTCTATATAATGATCCCCATGATCTATAAACAAAGCTGGTGGCATTTTCAAATTTTCTTCTTCTATTAACTTCTTGACGATCCCTAAAACAACAGTGCTGTCTTTACCTGCGCTCCAAACTATTGTAGGTTTCTTGAACGTAGAAAGGGCAAATCTTAAAATTACTTTGGATATTTCAATTTTACTATTTAGATCAAGTATCTTTTCTTTTTTTATAGAATCCATGATGGATACGGATTATATCAATTCCTTAAATTTTTGGGTTATTTCAGTATCTCCGAAGATAAATATTGTATTTTCTACATATTAATAAGTTCCAATTAACGCGATGATCTGTTCTTCTTGCTCATCATGGAATTATGATAAGGTTTATTATCGGATATGCATTGTATATCCGATGAAAAGAAAACCATTGATTGCTGAGAATCATTTGGAAATATCCAATATTGAGGGATATTTTGTAAGGACAGTGACAAAGTTCGGGAACAGTGCAAAGATAGACTGTCCCAAGGAATACCTTGGGAGGACCGTATACATTGTAGTCGTATGAACAATCCTACAAGACTCCTGACTTCTTTGAGCGCTCTAGAACGATTCACCAACGATGCCCTGAGACTTAAACACGATCCGGGATACCTGAATGGATTCCATTTCAACCGCGAATTCCTGAAAGCTGCAGTTGCCAGCACGTATTTAGAGACTGTCGGTGACAGGGCGGATTCAATACATCTCGCAATAGAACATTATCCCATCAACGAGACCGTGAAAGGGATAAGGGATTCCTTATTTTCCCGCATATCAGCACTTTCCAGAAAGTCCATCTCGGATAACAGGGATCCCATAATGATCGCCTTCGACTACACGCATGAGGATTTCTACGGCGATCGTGATTCCCTGTGGATACATGGATGGACGGGCGATCATGGCGTAACTGGAAGATTCTCATATCTGACAGCTAGTCTGGTAAATAGCGATCTAAGGCTTCCGGTGATCTCGATACCTTCACCCATGGGCAATGACATGCCATTCGAGATCTCGGTAATCCTTGATCTTCTCATATCGATGTTGGGCCACATAGATCTGTTACTGTTTGATCGGGGATTTTATTCAAAGGACCTGATCATGTCCATGAACGATAGGAAAATAAACTATCTCATCTTCGTACCAAAGAATCCTCAGGTGAAGGATGAGCTCTCATTCATGTACGAGAGCGAGAAAAAAGTGATGCTCTATGAATTCTCCCTTTACCGGGAGGGAAGAAAGGTTGAGGATTCCGTGTATCTTGCATTCCTGAAGCAGATATTCGATCATCGATCAGAAGAATATTACGACTGGTGCTTCGCCACAAATTCTTCAGATATCGATCTCGATCGGATCATCGCGAAATACAAGTTCAGGTGGCGCATTGAGACCATGTTCAGGGTACAGGACGAGTGCAGAATCAAGACAAAGAGCAAGGATATCCGCGTCAGGTATTTTCTCTTCGCATACGAGCAGCTTGTTGAATCAATCTGGTATCTTTTTTATCATGAGGAGGTGAGCTTCAAGAAGTATCTCATGGAACTGAGCGATGCATGCACAGTGATGGTGAATAACGTAGAGAGAAAGGAAAGAACCCGCAAACAGTCCTGAATAAAGACTGTGGGCGGAGGGCCATTCTCTTCCTTTTCTCCGAATAAGGATAGCCATTGCTGTCTAAAAAGTTAACTCGGTTCGGAGATACTGTTTAAATTCTGAGCCACATTATTTGTATGCTAGTCTTAGCGCCCTCTCTATAACTCCAGTCCTTTCTACAAGTAACTCAAGATATTTTGCTCTTCACATATGGAAAA
>JAJZXT010000031.1 GCA_021806355.1 Thermoplasmata archaeon | reverse complement strand
TTATAACTGCTACTTACGTAATACATTATAAACCTTTCTAAACCCGGTGTTTTCAATAAGAAATGATATAAATTAAAATTATAGTGTCAACTGGATATAACCGCCATAGTGTCAGCTATTGGTCTTGCTTGCATAATTTTGAGGAGAAGATATCTGGTCAAATTGATAGAGCAATATTCCGGGAAGAAAATAAGAGAACTTAGCCCAAACGAATTTGTGAGCGCAAGAAAACAGGTCAGCCGTGTAATAAGCGGAGAAATTCAACCTGATATTGACTTTCAATGAGCTTTTGGTGTTGCTCAAAGCAGGATTGTCGGAAATCCGAGATAATGGTAGAAGAAAATCATCGTGAGGGCCATTGGTATAACAATCAAGGCGAGATAAAGGAATATGGAAAGATAATAGACTTTCATGGAGTTTTTTATATCTTTCAATTGCGGAGGGAATCCACTATCATTCATGACATATTCGCCAAAATGCTCTATCTTTATATTTAGTGCTGACGCCATTGAAGCCACAACCACCCCACTTGCCCTCTCAGTCGCCATTCTTGATGCTTTCATTGGGGAAATTCTTCCAACATTCAGATTAAGGAGGAAAATTGAGGCAATCAACATTGATGAGGCAATTCCAGAAGCAGCCCAATTGAGGAACGAACTTGCATATGATGAAAATTTTCCAAGCTGGATTTCCTTGAATGTTTCCCTTTTGTTAGCATCTCTCGTTGAACATGTTACTCTGTATAGTACAGCTCCCGGAAGCCCAAAGAATATGAAATAGAAAAGTGGCCCAACGATTCCCTCCATGAATTCCTTCCCAATTACTTCTATTATTCTTGAATTCAGCATTACTGCATCAGATTCGACAATATCTGATCCCGTTATGAGGGAGAGAGCCACCTGTGCACCAGCGGTATCATTATTTTCCAGGTAATTTATTACAGGTTTAAGCCTCGCACCCACAGATGTTATTCTGAAGGTGGATGTCAGTATGAGTGCATACAGAAAAACAATTATTGTATCTGAATAGATTTCATAGTTAAGGTTCAAAATGATAATGGCCGGAATAATGATGATAAGAAATGTCGACAGAACAATTAAGAATCCTCGTGAAAATCTACCCTTGCCATTGGAAAATTTCCTGAATAACCATGAAGATATCCTTATGGAGACGTCACGAATGTTTATGAATGCTCTGGGCTCGCCAAACAGAATATCTATTGTTATTGCCAGAAGGAAACCTTCAGCAGGCAGGAGTATGTAAGAGTAAGTCATTCCTCATTGCTATAGAATAAAGTTACTTTTATTGTTTTCCATATTGATTATCTGTCATCCAGTCATATTAATTGTGGATGGGCGAATGGAGTTGAAAGATTAATATCATAGATGATGTTATTATTGCCATGGTGGCTAAGCGAACAATTATTTCCTTGATCATTGCCATTGTGGTTATTGGCTCAACATCCTATATATCAACTTCGCTGAATGTATTGAATCCTTCCACTGGTGCATACAAAAGCATTGATGGCATAAATTTTACATCAGGAACAGTGAATCTTCCCGGACTTAATTCTCCGGTGAATGTAACGATAGACAGTTCTGGCATGGCGCACATAGCGGCAAGAAGCAACCACGATCTATTTTTTGCACAGGGATATTATTCTGCCAGCCAGAGGCTCTTCCAGATGGAGCTTCAGGCTACATTAGCAGCAGGGAACCTGAGCAAGGTCATAGGAAATCAGGGTTTATCTTCCGATCTGACAATGAGGCTCATTGGGCTAAACCGCTATGCGTATCGGCTTGAGAACGATTTGAGAAACAATTACTCAACTTACTATGGTTATCTTCAGGATTATACCAGCGGGGTTAACGCGTTTATTAACCAGAGCTCCAATGTGAACCAGATCCTTGGATTTACCCTACTAGGAATAAAGCCTTTTATGTGGACACCTTATGATTCACTTGTCTGGCAGCAATATATGGCATGGTCGCTGGCCGTCGGTTCAAGTTCCGTTCTCCAGTCCGATCTATTTTACAACGCATTGGGATACCAGAATTATTCATTGCTTTTCCCTTATTACCCCTACTACACACAAAACGTCACGATGATACCGGGTGATGGTACAGTGAATGGATACAATTTATCAGATCAGGGGATCAACTCATCCTATTTCTGGAAACAGGATTTCTTTAACCAGTGGGCAACAGGCATTAATACATCCCTGCTCAGTTCACTGAATAATCTCATAAAGAGTGCCTATAAGAATATCACTGATCCATATATTCTCCCGGGTTCCCATGAACTTGGAAGCCCGGTTGGAAGCAACAGCTGGATCATAACTGCAAACTATTCTTCACTCAACGCACCGATGATGGCCAATGACCCCCATTTGCCATTGCTGGCACCTTCCCTCTGGATTCCATTCCAGCTTTCAGATCCCCAGATGAATGTCACGGGTTGGGGACTTGCAGGCCTTCCCGGTATTCTGATAGGACATACAAGCACAACCTCGTTTGGCCTTACAACGCCTGAAGGAAACACCGCCAATGATTATCTCGAAATATTGAATGGCAACTCCTATCTTTACAATGGGGCATATCATCCAATGAATGTAACCACCTATACCCTGCTGAATAAACAATATACAGTATATTCCACAAATAATGGGCCGCTGATAGCAAGAAGTGGGTCGTTTGGCATAAGCATGAACTGGAACGCAAGGACTCCCAGCCTTGATGCCATGGCAGAAATAATGATGGATCAAGCCCATAATTATTCAATGATGCTGAACGCCCTGAAATATTGGGGACCATCGCCAACTCAAAACTTTGCCCTTGTCTCCCTGCATCATGCAGGTTACATAACGGCAGGTGGATATCCACTGATAAACGAAACACTGCCCGATGGGAAAAAGGTTTCAGTGATCGGATCTGTTTCGTTGTTGAATGGATCAATGCCACAATATTCTGAAATAGGAAACGTTCCTTTCAAATACCTTCCCCAGGACATCAATCCCTCAAGAGGGTATATGTTTGCTCCTAACCAGCCTACCGTAGGAATGAATTATCCATATCCTTTTGTCGGTTCGTACTGGGCGTCCGGTGGAAGGGCTGAAACGATCTCATCCTATCTTTCGACCCACAAGGGAATGACGATTGCAGATATGGAGGCACTCCAATCGAACGTTTCTGATTATTGGGCCACTCAGTTCAATCCATTGCTGCTGAATGCCATTGATGGCATGAATAACCTGAATTACTCGGAAAGATATGCATTGAACTTACTGCAAAACTGGAATTATTCATATTACCAGGACATGAAGAATCCTACTGTATATCTCTATCTCACTGCAGCATTTTATAACATTACCTATGATAAATTATACATAGCTAACGGAATAAATGGAGAAATACCATCTCCATACACAAATTCCGCAATATACATGGCAAGGAATGATCCTTCTTCATCATGGTTTAATGGAAGTTTCCAGAAAGAGGCACGCACAGCTTTTGCCACTGCCATAGCATTCATGGATTCGAGGATAGGCAATGTTTCACAGTGGAACTGGGGGAACACCCATAAGCTTGAGATTGAAAGTCTTACGGGGCTCCCGCAGCTTTCCATCGGGCCGTTGCCAATTTGGGGAGGCAGGCATACTGTCAGCGTGGGATATACACCTAGAGTTTTGCAATATCCTCTGCCGTATGTGACCATTGGCTCATCGTTAAGAACGATAGATTCACCTGCAAAAGGCATCTATCTTGGAGTTTTTCCTGGAGGGCCAAGTGAAAATGTCCTGAGCTATTGGTTTTCAAACCAGCTCAATTACTGGATCAATCACGAATATTACAATATGTATGGACTGAAAACGGAGGTGACAATAGTTTATGCGCCTTGAATTTAAGATTACACTGATTTCCGGATCAATATTGCTTTCATTTGTTCTTGCCTTTTTCATTCATGATCTTGTCCTGTCGTTCATTCCAATGATTTTCCTGTATCCATTTAAAAAGAAGTATTCAATGCCTTCAGGTTTCGCAATAGGATTTGCATCATATTTTGCTGTGTATTTCCAGTACAACTTTGGTGATGTTGTCAGGTTGTCAAACATTCTTGGTGGTATAATAGGCATCCCGGGAACACTGGTCTTGCTGATCTATCCTCTTCTGTCAGGAATCATTGCTGCCTTTGGAGCATTACTTTGGAGTTCTTGTTTCGATATCATGAGTGGAAGAAAAACGGAAATGAACAGGGATGCCGATACGCCTGAGGCAAAGTAATGATTAGGCAACGCAATGCTTAACTGAATGCCATGAGGAGCATCAGGCACACAAATATGTACCGGTAATATCTTTGAAATTCGGAGCTTAGCCACATTTTCGAGGGCAAATAGAAGAGGTCATTTTATTAATTCATAAGGATTCCACTTTTGTCTGTTTCGGGGTCGAATCATGGCTCCAAAGAAAAGACCGTAATTTAGATATATCAAGGTGAATAGGAAACTTATGTTTAGTTGAGATGAACCCCAATTCAGGAATAACACGCTGACGCCGAATTCAATTAATACTATACATATAACAGGAATTGCAAATAAAGTGATGGAAACAGCACGAATAGTGCGTATTTTCTTTTTAAAAAGAAGCATGAGAGACCCAATGGTGGCTACTTCGGAAAATGGACTTATAAGTATGGGTATAAAATGAGCATTTCCCTGAAACACTGGGTTCTTGAAGTACAAAAAGAATCCATTGTCGTAAACAGGAGTGGCCATCAGATAAGATATTATAATGACCGCAGACACCAAAAATCCTGATATGGCGGTTATGATTAGAATCTTTTTACTGGTACTGAAATATGCCCAAAATTTCCTCGACTGTTCAATAATGGAAAACACTGACTGCGTGATCCTTGAGCGCTTGATCCTTGAACTTCTGAACATGAAAAATGCAGCGTAGGCAAATATTCCTATGGGGAAAAAGAAAAGCCCAACGAATACCAAGAAGGGAAACGCAGGGTCGCTTTGCCCCATTTTCTCCTTTGCGAGCATTTCAGTTCCCATTACCACACCCGCAATTAATCCAAACAACAGGAAGATGAACATTGCCCCAAGGAATAAAATGGGTATGAGCATTGATAGTAATCCTCCAGAGCTTGCGGAAGTGGTTGGAGGAGGATTGCCTGAGGCTATGAGAAAACCGCTGTACAGAATCATGAATTGTTCAATATAGGATATTACCAGAAGGATAAGCCCTATTCTTGAAATCTTTCCCTTTCTCCCCAGATTTCCCAGCATCTTGAACAGGGCGAGGAAAAAAACAATGGATAAGAACATCTGGCAACCCAGAATAGGCAATGCTGCATATGCTATAATCGGCCTATTGAGAAAAGTGTAAACTGTACCACTGTTATTAGATGTGCCAGTAGATAGAAGGAATAGCGCCGGAAGCCCACCAAAATAAACACCACTGAGAATCGAAAACATGGTTCCAAGAATTGCACCAACGAGGTAGACCTTCATCGATTTGCGAAAGGTCCAGAAAGGGCTACTCATCGATGTTGGAGAAATTTCATTACTCGAACTATCGAGAAGAATGCTTTGATCTTTTTTAGTTGATTTCAT
>JAJZXT010000172.1 GCA_021806355.1 Thermoplasmata archaeon | reverse complement strand
CCTATTTCTCATGGTTTTTGCGGTACTAATGGCGGAGCTAAGGTATATTATTCCCTTAAAAGTAACGATTATGTCGACGTTGGCGGATCTAACGGACCGTCATACACTGTTGCAACGTCGATGCAAATATATATGCCAATGGAAGGGTGATAAAAATAAACAATAAAATGAAAAAGATAGGAGCAGTTGTGCTTATTTCCATCATAGCATTTGCATCCATAACATTCTATGAGTATACTACGGAACCGCGGGGAATATCTCAAGTTTCCACTAATACTTCTGGTATCGTCGGTTTGTCCTTTGTCATACACAAGAATCTGAATTATACCTATCTGGGAAACAGGATTTCACTTGTATATAATATGGAGCCTGGATTCACTTGTCATTATTTGAATATCTCATCTGCTAATGGTACTGACACTTCAACTGCACGCTGTAGCTTTAATAGTAGGCTCTGCATGTCAAACTATTTGTCAATTCATTCTCCATACAACAATCCGGTGGTTACCGTTCAAAATATTTCAGTATCAATTAACCACCCGCTGTATAAGAACGGAACCAACAAGAATGATAGTTTTGGACCATATGGTCAATACTCAACGGGTAATGGACCGTATGCCTCAATTTTTGATTTGTATATATACGGATATCTTAATGGCGGTTGTAACTTGGCGCATTGCACCCCAGTGTACAAGGCAGTCAATCAGGGAAACTTCACATTCTATGAAAACATTACATTTACAATCACGCTGTCAATAGGAATATTTCACTTCACTTCGCAACCATACCATCTTGATGAATCATGGTGGCAGGTTTGGGAATACAATACGGGAACTAGAAACCTAGGATAATTTCCGTTTTCTCTGGGTAAATCTAAAAAACTCAATTTAGTGAACAAGGGAACGTAACAATCATCTATCTGCTGACGGGAGGGTTGAAGTCACCACAAAATGATAGTGACTTCAGTAAGAATTGAAACTTCTATTTTTTTCTTTGTAAACTGATCGAGGTACCCATGACTGATGATACATTCCTATAGCCAATTTTTTTATAGAAATTAAGGGCGATCAGATTCAAAGCAGGAAACTCTGCTGTAACAATTTCAATGCCCAATTTCTCCAGTTTCAGATAGAAATAGTCAAGGAGCACACCACCAACTTTTTTTCTTCTATATTCCGGCATGATATAGAGATCAATTATCCTTGCTTCCTTATCTGGATTATAATAAACCCTCCTCCGGATTTCTGCCTTTAGGATACCTACAATATTCTTGTTAAACTCTGCAATTATCACTATGTAATTTTCTTTGTCCTCTATGCACTTCCCATAAAAATTCTCGGCATCCGCCCTTTTTGTTTCATCAATAGTGAAAAGGGGATCAAACTCACCGTTGAGTCTCTTCATTCTCTCTATCAGACCAAGAAACTGTTTCAAATCTTCTCCGCCTGCATCTCTTACCTCAATTTTCATTTTCTTTTCATTTTTCATCTTTCAATCACCCGGCAATGCTTTTATCAAATTACTATCCATTATACTCTGAAATATTCTTCGATTCTCTTCTATAATCTCTTTGGCTGTATCATAGAATTTTTGCTTGCTTCCAGTTTTTCTCGCCAGCCCTTCATCCGATGTAGCTTTTGCTACTGCCGAAGCCACGCGAGGGTAAAGTTCAAGATCAGTCATCTTCGGAACAATATTATCATTATCCGGATTCTCTATAAAATCAGCAATTTCATAAGATGCCTTGACCATTATTGAAAAATTTACCCCCTTTGATCTGGAGTCCAGGACTCCCCTGAAAACTCCAGGAAAAACCAAGCTGTTATTGATCTGGTTTGGGAAGTCACCCCTTCCAGTAGCCACAATCCTTGCTCCACCCTCCTTTGCAACATGAGGCCAGATTTCAGGTACCGGGTTTGCAAGTGCAAAAATTACCGGATAATCATTCATTGACTTTATCCATTCCTGCTTTATCGTGTTTGGATCAGATCTTGCTGCCGATACTACAATATCAGCACCTTTCATCGATTCCAGGATCCCTCCCTTTAAGCGTTCAGAATTAGTGCTGAGCGCAAGGTCATATTTCCATGGGTTGTTTACCATGAGTGAGTCAATATCATCCCTTTCAGGTTCAAGGATGCCCTTAGAGTCCACAAGGACGAGGTTGCCGGCCTTGAAGCCTGCATTTATAAGCAGGTTTGCAGCGGCTATATTTGCAGCGCCGGATCCTATGAAAACAACCCTTGAGTCTGGAATCTTCTTCCCGGCGAGCCTTAAAGAATTAATAACTCCGGCAAGAATTATACATGCAGTTCCCAGTTGGTCATCATGCCATGCAGGTATATTCAACTCTTTCTGCAAATCCCTAAGTACATAAAAGCACTTTGGGCTTTCAATGTCCTCCAGATTATACCCACCAAATGAAGGTTCAAGTGCCTTTGCTACAGTTATGAATTCCTCCTTTGTTTTTGTTCTGATCGGTATTGGAGTGGCATTGACACCTCCCAGGTAGTTAAAGATCATCGCTTTGCCTTCCATTACAGGCATAGCTGCTTCAGGCCCCACATTCCCTATTCCAAGAACTCTTGTTCCATCTGTTAGAATGGCTATTGAATTCCATCTTCCTGTCAGATCGAAAGAAAGGTCAGCATCCTTCGCTATACGTCTGGATACCTCAGCGATGCCTGGCGTATACCAGTAGGAAAAATCAGAGAGTTTCCGGATTGGTACCTTTGGAACGATCATGATCTTACCTTTGTAATATTGAGAATATTTGACAGATAAGTCATTGAATTTCTGGGTTCTCTCTTCATCTTGCATATCTTTCTCTATGCGAATCAAATTAATATAGGATTTGCCTTAGCATTAATATGGATCTCACCAACAAAAAGCTGGATTGGCAATCTATACTGAAGGACCATATTGAATGGCAACAGAAGTTATATCCTCAAGAAAATATTTCAGAGTCATATGATGAACTGATCCCTCTCCTTATGGAAAATAAGATACCATCACGAGTCATCCTTTCGAATGGGAAAGCATCCGCATATGCTTTTTTTATCCTTCCCACAAATGGTGACGACAGGATGTATTCCACCTTGGGATTTGAAACTGGGGAAATAGGTGATGAAAAGATTACCAATCTTCTGAAGTGGCTTTCCAATGAAGCAGATAGGCTGCACAAGACACTGGTAATGAATGGCATTTTCAACGAACCTAATAATTTTCGCGATATACTTAAGGAAAATGGCTTCAATATTATGGATCGCATTAGAATGGAATTAATAATTGAAGAATCATCATTACCGGATTCTGAAATAGATTTAGGCGGTTACGAAATTACAGAAATATCGAATAACAATATTTCTGATTTATCCGGCATCCTCTTTGATAGTTTCAGAGGTATACCGGAGAGAATTCTTTTGCCTTCAAGGGAAGATGCAATGAAACCTTTCATGAATGAAATCTCAAGAGGCATTTATGGCAGAATAATAACGGATTCATCTTATAAAATAACTAAAAATGGTGATGATGTTGGAGGGATAATTTTTACAGATGGGAAGACGGAAAAGGAAAGAATGCCACTGCTTCTATTTCTTTTCATACTGGAAGAATTCAGGGGCTTGAAACTTTCTCGTTCAATAATTGCAAATTCACTCAAATCACTTAAAACCCACGGTTATGATAGCTGCCAGCTATGGGTTGATAGAAACAATTTTGCTTACAGGATTTATAAAGCCATTGGATTCGTAGAAAAAGAGAGTGAAAAATCTCCCATATATTACAAGGTTCCGTCCTGAATATGGGTGTGGGTTCAATAACCCCTTTTATCAAATAAAAAAGAAGATCCTCTTTCAATAACTTCGATTACCTTTGGTTCAACACCTTCACTAACAAGACTATTGATCGGTGACCACCTGATATTTTCATTCTTCCCGATGCTGGCATCTGCAGACTTGATGATTCTTGCAAGGAAAATCATGTCAAGATGATGGTGCTGCCCGTCCGGATACGTTATGTTTTCCACGAGGACTGTTATAGGATTGATATCCAATCCCCTGTTATCGATTTTCTCATCCCCAATGGAATAGTTGATTATTTCTATCTCATGGCCTATCTTCTCCTTTACAATTCTTTTCAATGCCATCTCAGGCGTTTCGCCTTCATTCTGGTGGTCACCAATGAGCATATATCTTTTAAGGAATTGATTGTGTTCGAGAACGACCATATTTCCCTCGATTAAAACTGCACTAACAGTTATACACGTTTTTACCATTTGAGATAGAATTGGAATTTATTATTTAAACCAGCTATTTTTTCAATAGCTAATTCTTGAAGGTATAATTATGGAAGTCATTGAACAATGGTTAATTATGAAATAGTCATTGTTGAATCATGGTATCAAGGCGGGTATCGGCAGTTTCCAGATCAGAGACGGTCTCATTAAGCAATAAAGTTCAGGAACTTAAATCAAAAGGAGTCAAGGTCTACAATTTCGGTATAGGAGAACCTGACTTTACAACTCCTAAGGGTATCATAGATTATGCATTCGGAAAAGCTTCTGAAGGCTATACGCATTATACTCCATCATTGGGGTTCCCGGACTTAAGGAAACGAATCGCCTCCCATTATTCATCAAGGTATTCGGAAATAAGTGAAAAGAATCTCATAGTTACGCCCACAAAATTTTCCATAAATCTGGCTATCATGTCGATTTGCGATGAGGGTGATGAGATCCTGATTCCTGAACCATACTACCTCTCATATCCCGACATCTGTAAAATCTACGGAGTTAAGCCTGTAACTTTTCCGTCAAATGAGGATTACTCGATCAATTTTGAGAAGCTTAAGCAGATGATTAACCCACGGACCAGAGGGATCCTGTTGTCAAATCCGAGTAATCCTACCGGGAAATTGCTTTCAGAGTCAGATATACGTTCATTATGCACCATCTGTGAAGACAATCACATTTTCTTTATCTGCGATCAGATATATGAAGACTTGATTTATAAGGGAAAACTTTTTTCCCCACTGGTAGTTGATAAGGACTTGAAATATACAATAATATTATCGGGATTCTCAAAAAGCTTTGCAATGACTGGGTGGAGGATTGGTTATATGGTTGCGTCTACTGAAATTATAGCGGCTTCCGACACATTCCAGCAGCAGACCATTACATGTGCGCCATCGATCTCCCAGGAGGCGGCAATTTTTGCCCTTGATCACTTCGAGGAATCGGAAAAAATGAGAATAGAATTTGAGAAAAGGAGATCTATTGCTATTGAAGAAATCAATAAAATCTCCGGCATAGATCTTATTGAACCAGATGGTGCTTTTTACATATTCCCCCATTATAACATAGACATGAATTCAAAGGAGCTCTGCATGCGCATCCTCAATGAGAAGGGCGTATCACTCATTCCCGGATCAGTATTTGGAAGCCGGGGAGAAAATCATTTCCGGCTGTCATATGCAGCATCTGAAAGTGATATAAGGGAAGGCATCAGGAAAATTGGGGAATTCTTCAGGGAACATCAATGACATCTTTTGATGCAATAATTTTAGTAGCGTCACTGCTTTCAATCATAATTTCATTCTTAATAGCATATATACTCTATCGTTATTGGTTCCTGAAGGAATCCGTAATATTAAGAAACAAAATTTCAGAGATAGAATTGATGATGAGAGGATCC
>JAJZXT010000007.1 GCA_021806355.1 Thermoplasmata archaeon | reverse complement strand
CCTTTATTCCACGGTTATGCGCCTCCTCCACAAACTTCTCGAAATCCTCAACGGTGCCATATTCCGGAAGAACCGAATAATAATCACTTATGTCATAGCCGTCATCCTTCAGCGGCGATCTATAGAACGGGAGGAGCCATATGCAGTCCATTCCTATGCTCTTTATATAATCCAGCTTCATGGTCAATCCCCTGAAGTCGCCGATGCCATCCTTGTTCGAATCAAAGAAACTTCTCACGGGAACCTCATAGAATGCCGCATCCCGGTACCACAGCTTTTCTTCTTCGCTAATCATTCATCCACCTTTGACAGTATCACTGCACATCTGTATTCGGGTACAAGCTTTACCACGTTATTGCCTTTGCCCCATACCATCGATTCCCCTGTCACCAGATCTATTACAGGAAATTCCTTCCTGTCATCCTCAAGCCAGTCTTCTGGCGTTGAAACGCTTGATGAATGAATCTCGAATGGATTTATGTTCACGACAATCAGGATCGATGCAGAACCCCTGAGTGTTCGGGTATATGCAAGGATATTATGGTTGTCGGTGTTGATGAATTTCACGTTGCCATGCTTCTGGAAATTGAGTACCTTCTCCCTTATTGCATTGAGTTTTCCGATGATTTCCCTGATATTCCCGGGACCTCTCCAGTCTCTCTGCCTCAGCTGGAATTTTTCGGAGTCAAGGTATTCCTCCGTGCCCGGTATTGCAGTGTTTTCACACAGCTCGAATCCACTGTAAATGCCCCATAATGGGGAAAGCGTTGCTGCAAGAACCGCACGCAATATGAACGCAGCCCTTCCCCCATTCTGCAGGATGAAGGGCAGGATGTCAGGCGTGTTGGTGAAAAGCATTGGCTGGAAGAATGAGCTGATCTGGCGGGTGCTGAGTTCGGTGAAATAATCCCTGATCTCATAGTCATAATTCTTCCATGTGAAATAGGTATAGGACTGCTGAAACCCGAATTTGGACAGCTGATACATGACAGATGGCTTTGTGAATGCTTCACTGAGGAATACCACATCCGGGTACCTTGAATTGATCTCACTGATGAGCCATTTCCAGAAATTGAGCGGCTTTGTGTGTGGGTTATCCACCCTGAAGATCCTTATTCCAGCGCCTATCCAGAATTCAAGGATGCTCCGGATTTCCTCCCACAGCTCCTTCCTGTTTTCGCACCGGAAATTCAGCGGGTATATGTCGAAGTATTTCTTTGGAGGGTTCTCCGCGTACCTGATCGATCCATCCGGCCTCCGGTAGAACCATTCCGGATGTTCCCTGACATACGGATGATCGGGAGAGCATTGAAGCGCAATGTCAAGCGCAACGGAAATGCCTTCTTTCGATGCTGCGCTGACAAGTTCCCTGAAATCTTCCATGGTTCCGAGGTCGGGGTTGATTGCCTTGTGCCCGCCATGGATGTTGCCGATGGCCCATGGACTGCCGGGATCTCCCCGTGACGCTGGCATCGCCCCGTTTTTTCCCCTCCTGTTTGTCTTGCCTATTGGATGAATTGGCGGCAAATAGATCACGTCAAATCCCATCTCCTTTATGTCGGGAAGCCGCTTTATGCAGTCCCTGAAGGTTCCATGTTTTCCCGGAATGGATGATTGGGAACGGGGGAACATTTCGTACCATGAACCAAAATACGCTTTTCGGCCGAGAGAATTGATCTCGTATTTTTCGCTTCTTGTTCTTGAACGCCTGTCCTGATATTTCAATATGAGATTGCCTATTGCATCCATTTGGTTCTTCTGAAAATCTCTTTTTTCCTTCAATTCGGTTATAGCTGCATCTATCTTCCCTGCATGATGCGCTGTGGCATTCTTTCTTATTTCTTTGAAAAGGGCTATGCCTGCCTCAATATCCTGTGAGATATCCTCACCGGAATCCTTCCACTTTTCCAGGTTCCTGAACCATGTGCCGATATCGTCAAACCATGCCTCAACGTAGAACCGGTATATCCCCTCATGGCCTAATTTAATGAAGGCGCTGTAAGAATCATTTTCTCCCTGTTTCATCCGGGCATTCTTCCACCTCACGGAACCCGGTTCAAGGTAATTCAGCTGGCCGCGTATCATGTCGGTTCCATGGGAAAATATCCTGCACCTGATTTCCTGCTGGAAATTGTGCTGCCCTCTTGCTGGAATTGCACCATGATCCACGCCTGGCCAGATCCTGTCAATTATTATCTCTCCCGAAAAATCCTCTTTCCTCATTTCATCTCCTCCTTTTCTTTCATATAAATTAAGCACGACAGCGGAGGAAGATCCAGAACAAGCGACCATGGGAAACCATGCATTTCAGTTTCCCCTGAAACAACCACATGCCTCTCCTGATAACCCTTTCCTCCAAAGGTTTGTGAATCGGAATTGAATATGGACCGATACCTGCCTTTCTCCGGGATGCCTATCCTGTATCCCGTCCTTGGAACAGGCACGAAATTAAATATAAAAACCAGCATTGTTTCAGCCTCATTATTTCTCCTGATAAATGATATGACCGTATTGGTGGTGTCACTGAAATCTATCCACTGGAATGCCTTTTGCGTGAAGTCGGTTTCACCAAGGTGGAGTGTTGAATAGAGGCTGTTCAGCGAATTTATGAGGGATTGGAGAGGCGTTTCATGGGGAATTTCTGCCATTTTGATCAGTGAAGATTTGAAATCCCACTCGGGCATCATTCCTAATTCCGCCCCCATGAAGAGAAGCTTCTTTCCGGGGAATGAGAACATGTACGATATCAACAGCCTCAGGTTGGAATTCCTTGATTCTATGTCTCCCGGCATCTTGCCAAGCAGCGATCCCTTTCCATGGACAACCTCATCATGGGAAAAAGGGAGGATAAACCTCTCGGAAAATGCATACGACAGGCTGAATATTATCCTGTTCATGTTGTCTTTCCTGTAGATGGGATCAGATGAAAAGAATTCAAGGGTGTCATGCATCCAACCCATATTCCACTTGTAATCAAATCCAAGTCCGCCGGCTGGTATATCTGCGGTGACCCCCGGCCATGCCGTGGATTCCTCGGCAATCATCATGGCTCCGGGGAACCTCTTATGCACGGTGTCGTTCAGGCGTTTAAAAAAATCTATTGCCTCCAGATTTTCCCTTCCCCCATTCACGTTTGGCACCCAGTTTCCCGGTCCTCTCGAATAATCAAGGTAAAGCATGGATGAAACCGCATCAATCCTTATGCCGTCCGCATGGAATTGTTCCAGCCAGTAGATGCAATTTGATATGAGAAAACTGATGACCTCTCCCTTGCTGTAATCGAATATCTTTGTTCCCCAGTCCGGATGAAGTCCCTTCCTTGGATCACCATACTCAAATAAGGGCGTGCCGTCGAAGAGTGAGAGACCGTACTGATCCTGCGGGAAATGGGCGGGAACCCAGTCGAGTATGACACCTATCCCTGCAATGTGGAGGCAGTCCACCAGATACCTGAAATCATCTGGGTTGCCGAATCTTGATGTGGGAGCAAAATAATTCACAACCTGGTATCCCCATGATTCGTCAAGGGGGTGCTCCATTACCGGAAGGAACTCTACATGAGTGAATCCCATATCTTTCACGTAACTGCATAATGGTTCTGCCATATCCCTGTAGTTCAGGAATGCACCGCCATCCCCCCTCATCCATGAGCCAGGATGCATTTCATAGATTGACATATTGTTCTTTTGATGTTCCATGAAAGAGCGTTTTTCCACCCATTCCTTATCGTGCCATTCGTGTTTTGACTGGAATGAGCGTGAAGCGGTGCCTGGCCTCAATTCGGCGTAAAATGCATACGGATCGGTTTTTTCTATAATTGTTCCGTCCCCGGTTCTTATTGCAAATTTGTAAGTTTCATCTTGAATATCCGGTATAAAGAGTTCCCATATTCCCGAATCGTTGACATTTATCATCGGATGAAACCCGGGAATCCAGTGGTTGAAGTTTCCAATTACAGAGACTGCAAGTGCGTTCGGAGCCCAAACGACAAACCTGATGCCGGTGCACTGTGGGTATCTTATCATATGGGCTCCAAATATTTCATATGATCTGTAAAGGGTGCCCTGCCTGAAATCGGCGATTTCACTTTGCCCTATTTGGGGAGCGAACATGTATGGATCATGCATGGCTGAAATAGCTCTGGATTCGTCCGTAAAGCATATCTTGTAATTATCCTTTAAATTCAAAGGAATTTTACATCGATAGATGCCTTTTCCCAAAAATTCAGATTCATATTTCCTGCCTCCCGCTTCAACCCATGCCGATTTGCTTATGGGCGAATAAAAAAGAATATGCAGTTCTCCTTTCACTATCCTTGGCCCAAGAATCCTTTCGGGATGCGGTGATGTGAACCCTGAAATCTCCAGTAACTCTTTCATAGGAAAATTTCCAGCATCCATACAAATTAATCAGTTAACCTTCATATTTAAAACCTGAGGGAATTCCCAAATGAGTTTTTTGTAATACGATTTTATGCATTTTGAAACGAAAAATGGCGCTGAACCCATAAATCATTGATGCTTCACATCCAGTTTAATGGATTCCCGAAAAGTGCTTATCACCCAGGGTGGCCGGAGTAGTACTCAAGAAATGAAACAATTTTTTTGTGAAGTGTGAACAATGGTAAATGATATTTCGGTACCTTGAATGCCTTCGATGCTTCCCGTTAGACCAAGGGGATACCCAACATTATGTAGCAAAACTTTATTTTAATTCTACTATTATAGATTTTAAAATGCCAGAAGAAGAATACAAATTATACGATCGTAAAATTGGGTCTTTTGATTTAAGGAAGGTATTTAATATAGGCTCTGTTAGTAAAATTTATAATTTAAGTGTGTGTGTAATGATATGATAACAAAAGACAACTTTGAAGAGCTGAATCCTAAAAGACGAAGCGGCTTTAACAAATTTTTCGTATGGCCTGTGATTTTTGATCCAGAAGACATACCGTCTGCTGTTTCCGTGGAAAAGGTAAACTCTTCCTTGATAAGGCTATCAATCCCGGATAGCTTATTGAAAAGTCTAGACGATCATTATGTATTCGGTTCTGATGTGATGCTTAAGTGCGAGGGTTCAAAATACTGTGTCGCTTTTGGCTATTTTAACAAACGATCTGGCAGAGATTACAAGAAAGGAGAAGCCCTCCTAAAATACTTAGGGATAAAGCCCATCCCTTTGCGATCTGAATCTATTTACAGCATCGCACTTTCTAAGGATGATTACAGTAACTATGTGCTAAGAGAATATAGGGCGGGAGCAGAAAAGTTTCAGTCCTACTTCAAGGATGATCACTACGATTTACGCGAGAGGTTAATTGAAGAAAGACTTGAAAATGATTGGAAAGAGGGAATCAGACCCTATCAGATTCTACTTCACAGACCAAATTCTGATGAAATATCCATTTATGGAAATGGACTAATCTTCTTTTCAAGATTTGAATATGGCTTGGAAATTGCAAACAAGATTGCGCAGATCGCAATAAGGGACCACAAGGCGATTGTTGAAAAAGTGAAAAACGTTAAGATATCTGTGATACCAGATATTCCGATACAGATTATTGAGAGAGCCCCATTCTATATTTCCATTGACTCAGAAAGTATCGATAAAGAGAAATTGGCAGATAAATTAATCAAATACCTGGGCACCAGTTTCACATCATATGGTGGAAATAAAGACGATGGAACGTATCACTTCAATTTGCAAAG
>JAJZXT010000008.1 GCA_021806355.1 Thermoplasmata archaeon | reverse complement strand
ATTGGAATAGACTATGTGGTATTCTCAGACGTTACGCAGCATTCACCCATAGAGGAGATAGAGCACGCCATTGAATCTTTCAGAAATAATGGATGTGATATTATAATCTCGGTCGGTGGGGGAAGTGTAATAGATTCATCCAAGATGATACGGCACTATTATGACGTAAAGGTTCCCCAGATCGCCATCCCCACAACGCTGTCAGCATCGGAATTTTCCCACATTGCCGGGTATACCATTGACTCGGAAAAAAATGGCGTCAGGGATAAGGCCATCACGCCAACCATGGTCATCATTGATCCAGATGCAGCAAAGGAAACGCCTGATCGCCTCTGGAGGTCTACCGGAATACGATCCCTTGACCACGCAATAGAGACAATATTCTCCAACGGTGAAAGTGAAATAGCAAGGATAATGGCCTTGGGGGCAATAGAGAAGCTTTTCAAGAATCTTATGGGGAAAAGTGATGAGAACAGGTTGGAATGCTTCATGGCAGCATGGTATTCCTATTTTGAAGTTTATGACTCAAAGATGGGGTTGAGCCACAATATAGGCAAGGTGATCGGATCAAAGTGGGAGATCCCGCATGGAATCACCTCCTGCATGACTCTGCCCCTTGCCATGAAATATTACGGCAAATATAAGGTGAAGGAGACATCAGAAATAAAACATGTTTTGGCTGGTACGCCATATGGAAATACAGAGCCATGGATTGCTGTCAGTAAATTTATTGAGAATCTCGGTTTAGCATCAAAACCGTTGGATTACTCCTTGACTAAAAATGACATTCCGTATATAATGGAGAAATTAAAGGATAAACCAGATTGGGCAGAAGAAATGCTCACCGAACTTCTCTCTATGGAAAATCAAGTTCCATGAGGCCGCTTTTCTCGCTCTTCTTCCTTATTATTCTTGCCTTTTTCAATACCTTTATAGATATTTCCATCATGGGTGACCCGGTACCCTGGAAAAAGTGTCCTCCTGTAATATTGTGATGAATGTCAGCGAAGGAACCATGAATATGAAATAAAGGTTCATTTTCGGCTATTGATCCGGAGAATGATACCACTTCCCTGGGTTCTTCAAATGTCATCTCAACGTATTTATCGCCGTTAAGGTAGCCTACCTTCCCATTCTTGATCATTCCAATCCCGGAAAGAACAATTCCGGAGGTTATTTTCTCACGGGTCACCAGTTCATTCATGGCGCTGAAAACGTCATCTCCGGTTTCTATTTTCAAAATAATAAAGTCATTTTCCATTGCATATTTCATCCAAATCATTCCTCAATAACGCAATTATTCCCTGCCATAATTAATTTTTTTATTTCGCAGTTTTCAAAATGTATTTTCTCGTGTGGAATGCCGGCAATCTGTGAGATCATGATTGCAAGGGAGCCGCCGTGCCCCACGATGAGGCACCGGCCAAAATTCATGCCTATTAAGTCACTAACAAAACTCCTTATTCGCTCCCGGAGTGATGAGAGGCTTTCAACCTTCTCTGAAAAATCTTCACCGACAAATTCAGATAATGTTATCTTTCTTCCAACAATTCCTGAAATCTCTTCGAGGGTCATTCCCTCAAGGGGGCACATGTTCCTTTCCCTCAATCTGGAATCAAGGGTAATTTCAACATTAAAATCCCTGTTGATTATTCTTGCGGTTTCTGCAGCCCGTGATAGATCGCTGGATATTATATGCTCTATTTTTAAATCCCTGAGATTCTTCGCCACTGAATAGGCAAGCTGAATCCCGTTTGCATTCAACGGAATATCTGCGTGGCCCTGAAACCTGCCAGCGACATTCCAGTCTGTCTCTCCATGGCGGATAAGCAAGACTTCCTTCCCAGCTTTACCGTTAATGCCCAGCACCCTCCAAACCTCTGGAGACAAGAATATTCAGGAGTTCAGTTACAAATTTCATAGAAAGCGGATTTTTCAAATTGCCATCTTGATCGAAGGCCTGTCCTCCAAACGAAATAAAAACCTCAGGCTTCCTGATCACATCCGCATCAAGGAACTGGAATATCTGCCTCAGGTGGTATTGAGCTCGCGAACCGCCAAGCATTCCTCCGGATACGCTCATGAGGGCAATCGGCTTGTTTCGGAAGGGGTTTTTCTCTGGGGGTACCGAGAGCCAGTCAATAACATTCTTCAGGAATCCGGGTACAGAATAGTTGTATTCAGGGGATACTACGAGAACACCTCTTGATCTCATTATTGCTTCTCGCATTTCTTCTATCTTCTGGGGCGAATCCTTTATTCTTTCCTCATTGAAATTTTCTATTCCGGAAATATCGAGTATATTCAAAAAAGTGTTATCGGGCATATTTCTTTTGCACAATTCCAATAGCAATTTGTTGTACGATCCGTTCCTGAGGCTTCCGCCAAAACCTGCAATTTCAATTTTTTCAGTCATCATGGCTTATTGCTGTTACATTAATAATCCTAATTTAGCAAGTCCAGTCAATTTGATAATTGGTTTGGATCCAGGACGAAAAATAAAATGTGGGTTATGGAAAAATCAATTTTTCTTATCAGACAACCCGAGCCAGAATTTCTCTTCTAAATCCAGGATACCCTTTGCACCCTTGAAGAAATTTTCCCTTGCCCTTGCATCGCTTTTATGTGTTCCGAGAACATCTTCCATGGCTGCCTCATGCTGGTCCTCCAAAGCTCTGTGAAAAGTAAAATATTCAATATCTGCGTTTGCATACTTTGGATTCGCCTTTAGCCAGGTGTTGAAGCCTGCAAGGATTTTGTCCCACATTGGAATAGCCATATTTTCAAGGCCAAATTCTGCTCCGAGTGCCTCAAAGTATTCTCCGCCAAAATAATTCCTCATGCCATCAAGCCATGCCTTTGTCGTAGGCAGTTGTTTCCTCTTAACGAGCGTTTCCGGATCTATGCCTATGCTTCTAAGGTATTTTCGGTAAAGAAGTTCATGCCTCTTGGTAGGGTCCATATCGCCAAGCTCAGATACCAATATAGTGGTCAAGTTTGCAGCATCATCCTCGTTGGGTGTATTTACCAGGAGGGTTGATAAGATTGCCACCCACTCCCGTGTAAAGTGGTAGAACTCGATTGAAAAATTCCTGAATTCTTCCTCCGAAATATCGCCCTTAGCGAACCTGTCAATGAAAGCATTATTTGTTGCGTTGTGTTTTTTCACAAACTCATAGGTCTTTGCATAAAAGTTCTCTTCATTCACGTTGCTTACTATCATACAGTATATGATCAATCAAACAGTATAAATATTTTGTTGATAAAAATTAAGAATAAATACTGGTTTCAAAAATAAATTCACTATCATTTGATAAGGAATTTAGGAAGGCGCTTCCCACGATGCCGGCTGACAGTATCTGTTCCTTTGGAAGGCAGAACTTGTTCTGTCTCCTGAGGATGCTTATCAGATGCTCTTTCATGGAAACTGATTTAATGTCACCTGTGATGATAAAACTTCCATCCTGGTTTAGCATGTCCAGGGTAAATCGTCTCAACTTACCCTTTTGAATCAAGTAGAATATATTATTTCTGGCTTCAAGTATGAATATCCTGCTAAGGCCCATAAAGGTTAGGCTCAGGACGTCATTGATATTTCTTCTCTCGGTAATTGAATCTATTCTTGCTTGCCTCTTCATCAGGTATTCATAAATTTTCAAGGAGCAATCCTTTTCACAGAGAAATATAACCTTGTTATTGGGAAAATGGTAAATTTTGTCCACAATCCTTTGAGGTTTTGAAAGGTCAGATATTTCAGATTCAACGACGAAACCCTCACCGCGATAGGTAAAGAAACCGTCAGCCCTGAATCCATTTACCATTGCTTCCTTTTGAAGTGTTAGTTTTCTCCCACCGATATATTCCGAAAATAATTCTGTTATAAAATTGTGCGAGATATTCTTTTCCACCTGCCTGGGTTCTATTGAAGGTTCGTCCGATCCATACATGGATATGCTCCTCCTTTTTATCGCCTCAACGTCAGCATTCTGGCTTGATTTCCATAATATTGGCTTAAAACTCAAGGGAGGTTCTGATATTCCTGAGAAATTATTCCACATTGTAACATAGTTCCTTGGGGAGGATAATATTGATTTCAGGGTGTTATCTCTCAGGGGTTCCGGCCTCAGGGATGAGGATAAAATCCTTGCGTCAGATTCGGAGCATCTGAATGCAAAAAAAGAACCGGTATTACCGATAATTGAGCTCAAATTATGCCTGTCATATTGATCAAGATACTGCGAAGATAGCGTGAGAAAAACCCCATATTTTCTTCCTTCACTGAGGATCTCTGCTATTATCTTTGCGGGGAAGTTCTGTGCTTCATCCAGAAGAACAAAGGTTTGCCTTCTCTTCGTGGACCTCAGGGAACTATTCCATAACTTGAAGAGTATAAGGGTACCTATTAGCGATGTCATGTCGCCTGACATCTGGGTCTTTGAAACCTCAACGATAATGAGTTTATTTCCCTCCTCAAGCAGTGATCCCATGTCGATGCTGTCTTTCCTTGAGGAGATCAGCCTTCTGAGTTCTGGCCTGGACAATATGGGAACCAGTTTATTGATGGTGCTGGCAATGAACTCATTCCACCTGTTTCTATCGGACATAACTGTTTTAAGTGCCGACCAGACATCCTCCGGAATCTTTCCCTCCATTTCCTTCATGCGATCCCTGTTAGTGATGAGGGTTAGAAATTCAGACAGATTGGCATCAGGATCAATCGTTATCATGAATCTGAGTATTGTTGTGAATACGAGTTCAAGGCGCGGTCCCCATGTGCCTCTCGAAAAGAGCGATTCACCACTGAAAAGATCTTTCACAGTATCTGTAATTATACCGATATTACCGGAACTATTGCCGCTGTTCGACAGGACATTAAACCCGATCCTCTTTCCATCAACTGTATATTTCTCCTGTGTGGAAATATATACAACATCCATATTGGAGTTCTCCCCTATTATCTGGTCAGATAACTGTCCATGCGGATCGAAAATGACAACGTTTGAATTTTCAATTCCTGAATATATTCTTCTCAATGATGCCAGAAGGTTACTCTTTCCGGTTCCAGTCCTTCCAACAATGAGGTTGTGGTTTACAATATTTTTCAGTGGAACCCTGACTTCTGAAAGTCCTGAATGACCAAGTAAGGCAGTGTCGGTTTCATCCTCATTGATGGCAGGCTTTCCGGGGTTAATTTCGTAATCAAACATTCGGCATCAGAGGGTAATTAGAACATTATTATTTATTTCAATCTCTGCGATGAGTTCCCGAATCTCATTTATGCTGATACCAGACGAAACTCCTATTGTTGTTATTTTTCCTTCTCTGGTTTTCCGGAGAATCCATGGCCCAAGTTTCGAAACGGAATATATATTAAAAGATCTTATCTGTTCTTCCCTTTTGAGGATGCCGGAATCCAGTTCATTGTTTCTGTATATGCCGTTTTTAAGCTTAGCGCCTTCTCTGAATACATCTACCCACATTTCAACAGACAGTTCGCGTTTTGAAAATACGATGATCTTATGGATATCTTCATAGGAGCCAGTGCACACGTTTTCAAAACCTTCAATGAATTTGCCGCTGCATTCATTTCGTGTCGCAACCCATTTCATCCTCCCAATCCTTTCCTCTTCGAACCAGCTATATTCCCTCTTTTTTCCTGCATAGAATGATCGGGAAATATAATCAGATTGCCCGGGAAACGCTGAAATTTTCATGGTTTCTAAAAGTC
>JAJZXT010000058.1 GCA_021806355.1 Thermoplasmata archaeon | reverse complement strand
GAAGGCGCACATATAAAGCCTATAAGAGAAGGATTTCCAGAAACTCCAGATAATATCCTCATCCTGTGTCCAAATCATCACAAGGAGTTTGACCTTGGAAAGAGGGATGTGAACGAGCATAATTCAGAATTTATCCGGTTTTTATTAAACGGAAGGGAATACAGAATAGATTTGTCGGTTTGAAGTCTAGGCATACCGTCTGCGGATTTATCCAATTTATGTGAAAGTCAAAACATAGAATTGAAAGAAGTGAGCGACCATAGACAGCAAAAGATCTATATAACGGTGCAATTACCCTACATGATATCCATTTCGGACCAGCATGGGTTAATCATGAGGATTCCAAATTTAGTGAAATGGGCCGGCGGAAAAACTAGTTCATTGAAGAGTATAGTTAAAGCAGTCCCGAAGATGTTCAACAATTATTACGAACCATTTTTTGGTGGCGGTGCGCTTTTCTGGGCTTTGAAAGTTGAGAATAAGATTAAACATGCTGTGATTTCCGACGTTAACAAGGACTTAGTTAACCTGTTGCTAGCTGTAAGAGATAGACCAAATGAGCTCTCTTATGAACTCGATAAATACAGAGATGCATCCGGTGCTGATGCCTATTACAAAATAAGAAAGAGATTCAATGAAACCAGAACTAAGGAACTTTTAGATACAGAAAGAGCTGCTATGTTTCTATATCTGAATAGAAACGGATACAACGGATTGTGGAGGACAAATGCTGCCGGAGAGTATAATGTGCCTTATGGGGGTTACAAAAGGTTCTACTTGGCTAATGATAATGACATAAGGTTCTATGCATCATTGCTTAAAGACACAACCATAATGAATGCAACTTATGAAATGCCCTTAAGAAATGCAAAGAAAGGCGATTTTGTATTTCTCGATCCGCCTTACTTTAGAGACAAGGATAGCAATTTTGTTCAATACAATGCGCATATGTTCAGAGAAGAAGATCACCGTAATCTCAAAAAAATCACTGAGGATTTGACATCCAGGGAAGTGAAGGTTATGATTACCAATAGATACTGTGCGGAGGTAAGTTCCATTTTCGGTTCGTTTAGAATGGCCGTTTTTAAAAATAGGAAGCCAATAAACAGGATAGGAACTGCGCGGTCCGGTTTCAATGAGGTAGTAATAACAAACTTCTAGAATGTTCAAATCTCCATCATCTATTTTCCTACTTGGTAGGAAAAAGTAGGAAAAATTTATTAACAAGAATGCATTATACAATTATGGCAAACGAAAACATAGGAAAGGAACAGGAAAATGAAAGCGAAACGGTATTCCAGGAAAAAGAGAAGAGGAGCGTCAGGAATATAGAACTGGAAAAACTCTTCCTTGGAGAATTAAATGAGAGACTCGAGCCAGGTGATCTTGAAGGGCTTGCCGCTTCCATCAAGCAGGTGGGTGTTCTTGAACCTCTGGTAGTTAGGCCTGTTGGAATCAATGGCCAGAAGTTTGAGATAGTAGCCGGTGGCAGAAGATTCAGGGCCTCAAAGATTGCCGGAATTACTAAAGTTCCATGCATAGTAAAAGAATTGAATGATGTTGAGGCGCTCCAGATATCATTTCAGGAGAATGAGGAACGAAAAAGTGCAAGTCCTCTAGAGTATGGAATGCTTTGTTGGAAGCTTGCAAACAGGATTGGAGACCTGAAGGAGGTGGCTGATCTACTTGGAAAGACGGAATCTTGGGTTATTTCCAGAATTAACGCTTATGAGCTGTTCAGCAAGTCAAAGATAAGTATTGAGGAGAAGGGTCCAAATGGTGATATTGTCCGAAATGAGGGAAACGCAGGACAGTCCTTGGGTATAGTGGATTCAAACATGATCATGAGCGCAATCACCAGCAGGCAGGTGAACAGGTTCATAGCTCAGCAGGGGGGAAACCAAGAAGAGCTCAGAACAAAGCTGGTTAAGGACTTGTCAACAGAATTCCCTAAGCTCTCCCCTTTACAAAAGAAGAGGTTAATTTCGGAATTCAAGAAAGATCCACGAGTTCCTGTAGTTGAATTAACTAAGAGAATAATAGAAGAACCAACCGGGATAAAAGTGAGCATATCATTCAACGCTGAGATGTCCAGGAAAATAGAAAAGATACTGGCTTCCGAGGACAAAAAAATAGAGATGTGGATACGGGAACTAGTTAAACGTGAGGTAGAGAGAAAGGAATCTTCATTGAATGTGGAGGCCTGATAACATGGTGACGGTAATCAGACAGGAAGAACGCGAAAAACAGGAGGAGACCATAGATGCAACCCCCACAGCCAAGGGAACGTTTCTGGCTCTTATAAGAGGCGGTTATACTCTCCCGGATGCTGTGGCGGAATATGTTGACAACTCCATCGAACAGGCTAGAATTATTGGACCAAGTAAAGACGGCAACAGAAGAGTGGAAATACAGACGAAGACTGAAGGTTCCGAAGGCATTATTGAAATTTATGACAATTGTGGAGGATGCGCCAGAAATGATGCAGTTCGTTTCGTAAGGCCAGGAGAGAGTGGAGTCAATCCTGCAGAGGGAAACATTTCTAGATTTGGCATTGGAGGAAAGGCAGCTGGCCTCGCTGTTTCAAGTTCTGTGGAAATAATCAGCAGAACCCACTCAGAAGAAGGGTGGAAAATTGTTCTAGACCGGGAAGATATACTTAACAAATCAGACTGGAAATTTAAGGTCACTGGTCTTACAAGAGGCGATACAATTCCAGAGGGAGGCACAAAAATCAGATTACACATTTTGAACTTTTCTGATTTTCAATCATTCCCAATAAACGGAAAACTAGAGCTGGAACAGAGATATGGGATAGCGGATCTGACCAGTAAGGTTGATATATTATTCAACGGTGAAAAAATTAATACGGCTGATCCAGAGGCTGACATTTTGAATGAAGTCGAAGCTCCAGAGCACTGTGATCCACTGGAGGTAAAAGGCCATATACGGGTTCCAACAAGAGAAAAGAACGAAACAAAAACCAGGGAGATTTATATCAGAATTAAAATAGGTCTTATGACAGAGGGGTCTAGAATTAACAAGTTCGGTATGAACATATACTGCAATGGCAGACTGCTGGTAAAGGACAATAAAATTGGGATTTACGATAAGAACCTCTTAGACGAAAAGATTGGCCATGCTGGTAGTCAACTCATATGGCTGAGGGGCATTGTTTACCTTAATGGTCCTGCTGAAGCAATGCCATGGAATAGCAGAAAGAACGATATAGACATCTCGTCTCCAACATACGCAAAACTTGAGCAGATATTGAAAAAAGCTGTAGATGACTTCATGGAAAAAGTGGCAGATGCTAAGAAAGAGCTGAAGGATTTAACTGGAGAAAAGAGGCTTCCTGACATCAGAGACGTCATTGTAAGTCACTATTATAAAGAGATTCTTAAGGATCGTAATTACGAAAACAAGGTTAGAGAAATTGTAAGACATTCCAGGCCATTCTCTGAAGCAAAGAAAAAGGTCTTACAACATAGCGGTGACACTAAAGAGGAACCGCATGAGGTCCCAATTCCCCCGCATAATGATACAACAACTTACTTAGCTGCAAGTGTGGAGAATTATAAAATTGAAAAAGTGAAGAAAAAAATAGGAAGAGCCTATGGAAAATCTAACATATCAAATGCAGATGTGGTAAGAATAACCCTTGAGCACTACCTGAACTGCGATAGAACCTAAAAAAACATGTCTAGGATTCCTTTACTGTAATTCACTGTACATTTTTTGCTAAAACATTATTTCAATGTCCCTCACGAATGCAAGATCTATTGCGAGGCACCCGTATTGGTTTGAGACTACCGTAATGATGGAATCCTCAAATCCTATGAATTCCGCCTTGAATAGATCTTCGATCTCAACTGGAAGGTCAGGTCCTGATCCCGGCTAGGGGAAAACCACAGCCATGAATGGATCTCCGTACTTCCTGGAGAAGGGGAAAACAGCTATGGGGTCCATTTTCCTCAGCTTCCTGACCTTCACCGTGGCCCCCCTCTTTATTTACTGGGGCTTTCTCCGTCTTCCATTTAATGTTAATCACCGTGCAGATTGCACGCAGTTTACCTTTGTATTGGGAACACCATCTCGGAATTTTTCTGTTCAAGTGAAACGTTGGCCACCGACAAGTACTTCCGCCATTAAATGACGTACAATAACGTATTTCAGATATATGGGGTATGCCATAATGACAGGATAACTGGATTTAATACCACTGATTGATGGCTGAAATGATAACTATCCGATAATCTTTAAATTTTGGAGTTCAGAGCCATGACAGAATGGACGATAGGTTGGAGAGAATCGGAAGAGGTCTCATCCCGGGCCAGAAGATTGCAGTATACATGCTGAGCACCAGACATGGCCACATTCTCTTAGCCTATGGGGAAAGGTGCGAAGCCTTTGATCTCTCCACCATTTCATTGGACGAACCGTTCCAGGCGGAATTCCTGAATTTTGACGGCACAGCCGTTACAGACAGGATAGAAAAATACCCTTGGCTTAGGATAAACATCAGCGACCTGAAGGAAATAGTTCCCTCCAACTGAACTGAATAACCTATAAAGTACACTCTCCTAAGTTTAGCATCACCTGAACAACTATAAGATTTAATCCAACAATTTCTCTGCACTCATTAGGTGCTTAGCCACCTCAATCCCTTTCTCCGTAAGACATACCCTGATTGTCCTTCTGCCCTCCATTCTTTCCTCCAGCGTTACCAGCCTGGACTCCTCCAGAATCCTTAGGATCTTGTCAATGGTGCTCCCGTTTGTTATGACTGCCGTGAGATCATACTTCCTCATGCACTTCTTCTCAAGAAGTGCAATAAGCACCGGGACAGCGTACCTCTGAGAGAGTGGGGATTCCTTCAACGGTATTGCATCCTGTTTACAGTATATGAATAATAGTATACACTATACCATCTGGTATATTGAATACTTTAATATTCAATCTACTATCTCGTAGATTGTATGCAATCATCAGCAAGAAGTGCAAAGACAACACTGAAGGTATCACGTGATCCCACTTGGTTCAGGCTCTATGAGATAAGGGGTAGGCTGCAGAAGGAGACCGGCCACAGCCTGACGTTTGACCAGGTCATTGAGGCGCTGATAGACAGTTATCTGGGCATTTCTGAAGAAAGCACGGGGAAGGCCTGAATGTCCCTGTATGGCATTCTCCTTTACGTGCTTATATTCTTCGGGATTGTGGCAGCACCATTCTCAATTGTTCAGCCAATATTGCTCATTAGGAACAGGAACATCAGAAGGTACAGGCAAAGGCCTCCGGCACCTGGAAGGAAGATAATTGTACTGATAACAACAGTGGGTAATGCCTCGGGTGTTGTGAACCACATCATAGATGTCATAAGGAGCTATAGCCTTCAAATCGACATCAGGGTGCTCATAGAGGAATTCGACAATTCCCGGTATCATGCTGATACCATCGTTGTGCCTGAATCCTACTGTACAGAGAGGAATTCACAGAACAAGCACAGGGCACTGCACTACTTCTCTCAGTGGCTTCTCGAAAGAGGATATGGCCCGGAGACCTATGTCATTCACCTGGATGATGATACCTATGTGACAAAGGAATACATAGAGCATGTGTTTTCAATGGAGGAGCATGCCGGTCTTGGCACTGTAAGGCTGAGGGAATATGGCCATAGTCTGTTCTCCACACTTGCAGATTTTGGAAGGATCACAGACTATGACTCATATGTATCATTCTTCTCAAGCCGACACAGGCCAATAGGC
>JAJZXT010000163.1 GCA_021806355.1 Thermoplasmata archaeon | reverse complement strand
ACTGTTATGGTCTTCTCTTTGTAAGCTACAACGAAGTGCTAAATGACAAGGGTGACACAATTGTACTCATTTCCTTACTTTCGTGTTCAGGAAATATCGGAAAATGTTGATTCTAAGGATAGGTAGGTATCTTATCGCAATTGAGATAGGTATTATTTGATATATATAAAGGAGACAACCTTTTCGAAGGGAACTTCGTATTTTTTGTGTCGTTTTTGGAACTAAAAAGTGGTTGGAAATTGACATGGAATTTATTTATCCCTAAAAACATGCAACATAAATGGGTCAAAATATTTCAAAAGGTCATTGAGAAAGATGTATGCAAATATCGGCGTATTTCAATGGATTTCAATCATACTTGCCTCGATACTAGCAATAACGGCGATTGCTAACATTATTAACGCTAGGTCAGTTAGTATAAGTGTAAAATTATCCTCTAGGTCCGGAACTGGTGGGAGACTTTTGAATGTAGTAATTAATAATGCGGGGCCTGCTCCTGCTAAAGGTATTTTCTGGGTTCTGATGGGTATATCTGATAAATCTGGGTCTGAAACAATAAGATATGGCTTGCTCCCGATTATAGGTCCCAAAGATGAAGTCACGGTTGAAAGTCGGATTCTCAAGAAAGGTGTTAAATTCTTGGATGCGTCAATTAGTGAAACCGAATTCATTAATGCTGAGAAATTTGATACTTTGGTTGTTTGCTGCAAAATTCTTCGAGGAAAATGGAATCCACAAAGAGTTGAACGGTCAAAAATAAAATACCATTATTTTGGGTTTTCACCCGATGGACAGCTTACAAACTTAGGCACACAAAGAGTGAAGGTCAAACACCCCAGAGAAGAGACTTACGATCTAAAGAGAGAGGGATACTAATTAGATGGATTTATCTTACTCAAATGAAAGTGATACTATAGTATCATTTTTTATTAGTCACATTTGGACTTTCTAACTTTTTTCATTTCCAATACTTCATTTCTGAATATTATTCAGTTCGATTTTTCTTTTATTTTTGAAAGTAGTATCAAAAATTGAGCCTAGAAAAAAGCGGTTTGCTAACGATTGTTCGCACGTTAGGTTTTTATGTTATTATGAATTTAGTTAGTTATCAAAAAGGGATGCGAAATAATGGCAATAGTAAAAACCTACGCAACAGACGAAGCCACAGAAGAGAAAATACAACATTTGCAGGAAATGAAACACTGTTCAGCAAGTGAAGTAATTCGGATGGCAGTAAAAGAGCTAGCTAAAAAAATGGGCCCGGATGCAGCGAACATCCGAGACCCGGTGACGAGCAAGGCAGGAGTTGAGCCAAACCATGTCAGGTCAGATTAACAATCTCTCCGTTGCTAAAAAGTCTTCGCATTTTCTTCAGATATTCGCCATTTCTGGGAGTGCCGGGATGCCAAAAGTCGATTTTAGATACATGAAGAAAGCTGCCATTGAGCATGGCTATCCCGAACCTGCAAAAAGCTATATCAGGGACTTGCCGGATGAAATGGAAGCAGCCGACTTTATCAGGGAATTGGCAACAATCGATAGGCTCCTGAAAATGAGGGCTTGAGGCACATGGAACCTAGACTATTTACCAGTCGCACTCAGGCAGCCCTATTCTATGCGGATAAGGGCTTCAAGGTTCTTCCTTTGAATTGTATTGAAAATGGCAAATGCTCATGTGGAAAAAACTGCACGAGTCCCGGCAAACATCCCCTGACAAAGAACGGACTTAAAGATGCAACTGGCGACAAGAAACAGATCGCGGAATGGTTTAATCAGAATCCGAATGCAAACATAGGAATAAGGACCGGGGAGGAATCAGGGTTTTTTGTCATAGACCTTGACAAGAAGCCGGGTATAGACGGAGAGAAGGCATTCGAGAACATAATCAAGAGATATGGAAAATTGCCAAAGACAGCAGGACAAAAAACAGGGTCAGGCGGTTCTCATCTCATATTAAAATATCCCGAATTCGAAATCAGGAATACCACAGACCTCGTGGTTGATGGAATCAAGCAAAAAGGCATAGACATTAGAGGTCAGGATGGTTATATTGTCGCTGCCCCTTCGAATCATATAAGCGGTGGAATGTATGAGTTTTTCGAAAATCCTATCGCCAAAGCCCCTGATTGGCTTTTGAAGGTTCTAAAAGAAAAGGATTCGGTCAAGTCTTCAGGGAGTGCCAAGAACACAATCCAAAAGGCAGAGCCTAAAACACTCACTGGTGGAGAATCGAAAGAGATTTCAGAGGCATTGCAGAAAGAATGGGGGACAGACAAGGCCGAAAATGCAACGTCTCATAGGCCCATTATAGAAGGTGTTTCAGTCCTATTCAAGAGAAATGGGATTCCCAGAGAAGATGCTGAAGCATTTCTTCTAAATTTTAACCAAAATAATCCCTGTGTCGATGGACAGATACATGATCCAAATGACATCCAGAAATACGTTTCAGATTGCTATAACAGGGATTATAGAGTCACAAGGGACCTGTCAAAATCGCTGATTGCAGCCATCTTGAAGGCTTTTGAAGGCAGGAATAGAATTGAGATTATAATCTCAAAATCTGACAACCTCAAGGGCCGAATATACAACGGTGAGGATGGGCGTATCTGTATTGTTAGGGAAGTCTTCGACTATGACGACAACCGACACAAGCGAATGAACAAAGACAAACCAATAATGAAAGAGAAGGAAAGTGTAATTTTCCATTACAAGGGATATATCAGGGAGCCAGTCATCTTCAATGGAAAGGCTGCCCTTAGATTCGGGTTCAACGGTGAAGAATCCATCTTAACCATAAATGATGCAATTACGGCATTGAGACAAAGATTTAGTCTAGCGCAATCAAAGGTTCAGGAAATCAGAGAACTTTTTGACGCATGGGTAGAAGAAGCGGAAAAATCAGGGAAAATGGTTGAAATCCCACTATCCCCGATATACGTAAAGGATGGGATAATCAAATGTGATCCTACAGACCATCATGATCTAAAGAGAATTTTAGAAGCCCTTTCCGACTATCAGGACAAAGCGACTTCACCTGATGGTTTTAGGGTTTGCCTCGGTTTTAACCTGCCTACACCCATATTCGCTGACATCAAGGAACGGAGCCAATTTATTACTCAAACGCCCTATCTTATCTTTCCGGGCCTATCACACACAGGTAAAACGCCAATAATTGAGACATTTGTTGGGCAGGGATATGGGCAGACGGTACAAAAATATTATTTTGGAAAGGAGAGGGTCAAATCAGCTTTCATGCTTTCCAAACATCTACAGCAGGATAACCTGCCTAAGAACATAGATGAAATAGACGAAAAATGGCTACTAACACACGTTGATGAACTGAAAAACTATTCTCAGACAAGATATTTTAGCGATAGAGGGAGAGGGGACCAGAGCCATAATGAATATCTGGGATTAAGTGCCTTGAATTTTAGCACTAATTCAAATATGCGTGTCGATGGTGACCTTGGAATCTCAAACAGGTTCATAACCGTTAGATTCGGGCCTCTGGAAAGGTCAAGAGTCGATAAAGCTTCTTTCCTAAAGTTCAGGGATTCATTACCACAGGGCTTCATGTTCGACATCTTTAAGGAAGTCTTTGCGGAGAAGCCAATAGATGACATCATAAAAGATGTTGGCAAATTTGAGTTCGGTCATGAATGGGTCAATTATGTCTTGGACCTCATAAATGCAGTGTGCAGGAAATATGGAATCAAGGAGTTTAGAAAATACGATCCAAAAGAAGACTTTACCGACACAAACGCTATGGAAATTGCACAGGAATTTATAGCGGAATGGGACAGAGTCAATCAGGCAGAAGAAAAATACAATGATTTCAAAGATGAAAAAACAAAGATTTACAGATACCGTTCAAAGATTGAAGGAGCCTTCAAGGTCGAAATCAAGAAGGATAGAACCCACATCTTCTTTACACCAAGTGCCCTGAAAATTCTCACTGCTCCGCTGAAATTGCCATATTCCAACGCTTCAGACTTTATCAACAATATAAAGTCATCTGATGATGGAGTGAAGGCTGAAAACGAAGGCAGGACAAAATCAAAGAAATTGGGCTCTGGGGCAGTCTATGTCTATGAAATTTCGATAAAGAACATAAGTGAGGTTCTACCATGATTAGTGTCCCATTACTACCTAATTACTACCTGATTACTACCTCAATTACTACCTCAAAAATAAGCCATAATACTATATCTATAAGGGAAGGTAGTAAGGTAGTAATAAAACTATATCAGAAATATACAAAATTCGCAGTTCACATACTAAACCATTTGCGAGTGAATTGCGACAATTATATAGGGATATGCAAATCGATTTTATTACTACCATATCCGAGCCTATCTACGAGCCTAAAAAATGGTAGTAATGAAGAAAAAGAGGCTGCAATAGGGCATTTCTGGAAGTGCAGTTTTGGTGACACGCTATTTCTGGGGATTTTTGAGGTAGTAATTCAAAACGGAGAATTGCCATGACTCTCGCAAATCTGGAAGATTTTTTCGAAATAGAGGAATTGAAACAACTTGAACGGGTGATACAAGTAGAGCAAATTATCCAACCTGAGCAGGTAATCGGTTATTCCTCTCTTGAAACAGTCTGGAAAGCCTTAAAAGACTGGGGATTTAAGGTTGACGAATATGCAAAGCTGCAATTCTCCCCGGATGAATACAAGGCATGGTTATCCGGGCAAATCTCCGAGAAGACAGCAGAGCAGCAGGACTTCTTAAAAACAATGTTTACTCTGAAGTTCCCCGGTTCCCCTGCCAATCCCCGGACATTGATCCATTTCAGGATAAGGAGGCCGGAGTAATGGAAGCACACATGCGAGAATTGAAGTCTTTTGTCAACAAGGATGTGTTAATCCAGTTCCTTTGTGGGAAGAGGAAGGAAAGGAGCAAAAGGGCACATATTCGCAAATTGTCCGTCTCTAATATGATAATGGAGGGGCTATCCAGTCCAAACGGGCGAACTTATAAAATTCCCATTAAGAAAATTTTGAAAATAGAATCGTTGGAAAACAACGGAAAAATATGGAGAAAATGAGAAGATGAGAGAATATAAAATGATTCCACAAAGCGAACTGAAAGAGTATGTTGGCCATAAAGCAGTCCTGATTTATGCAAGGATTATCAGGTCAAAAGAGGGAAAATTAGTCTATTCCTCCCAGAAACATACCAGTCTGGAAATCCCTACCAGTGGGGATTTATTTAAAATCCCAACTAACCAAATCCTCATGGCAGAGGTAAAACTATGACTCTCAAAGTCAGGATTTCCAACCTCTTTTTTGGCTTGTCCTGTTGGATAAAAGAAAAAATAACGGGTAAGAAAGTCGAATATCGCATAAGCCCTAGTGTCGTTTGGTTAGAGGGGAAGAATGACGATAGACCCAGACATTAGGGAACATATCAACGTTCTTTGGCTTGTGGAACGGGAAAATCTGCCCCGTTCCTGTGCATATTTCGCAGGGGAATATAGCCGGATTTTCTATAAGGAAATGAGTGTCCAACACATGAAAAACCTATTAATTGACCTTGTGGCAGAGGGGCTTATAGAAGCGGATGACGGGAAGCGGAGGGGCAATTACACAAGAAGGCTTTACAGTCACTTAAGGAGCATACCCACAAAGCTTAAAACCACTGAAAATATGAAAGATTTGTCTCCTTGACCATAGGGTCACTCCCAGTGTCCGGCCCTTCTAGGAGTTGGAGCCGGACACCATGGCTCTCATGGCTCTTTTTTTGTCTTTCAATTTTTGATACTATAGACATTTTCTATTAACCCGCCAC
>JAJZXT010000147.1 GCA_021806355.1 Thermoplasmata archaeon | reverse complement strand
CTTTGTTGCATACTAAAAACATTTAAACCGAATAGATTATACACTTTGGAAAATTGGTAATTATGACGACCTCTATTGATTACGATGTAATAGTGGCTGGTGCAGGAATGTCTGGAAGCCTCGCGGCGGCTATGGCAGCCCGGGGAGGAGCATCAGTATTGCTTGTGGATAGAAATAAGGAAGAATCAGTTGGAAAAAAAACAGTGTGGGGATGGACATGCGGGGATGCCGTAGCCGGAGGCCACATTGATTTTCTTCAAAAAAATGTTGGAGTAACGTTTTCCCATCCTGAGCTGGATCAGAAAGTTGATGGTGTGCTGGCATTGTCTCCCGACCTTTCTTCAAAATATCCATTTGACGGGGTTGGCTATTCGCTTGATAGACCTGAATTTGAAAGGAAACTGCTCCAGATTGCACTGAAAAGCGGTGTTGAATACTGGCCAGAATTCGAGGTGGACGGCCCCCTGCACGAAGATAATTTCATTCATGGATTAACCGGCAGGAAAAAGGGCGGGGAAAAGAAGAGCATAAGATCAAAGATACTCATAGATTGCCTTGGCGTTTCTACCGTGATCAGGAGAAAGCTTCCTGAAAATAATTTCATAGATAGATCTGTGGATATTGATGATATTGAGAGCACGGGCAGATACATTTTTGAATTCGAATCTCTCGATCACGAGGATGAGAGATATTATGACAGGAAATATGCACTTATTCACCTGAACAACGAGATTGCCCCCGGAGGATATGGATGGGTTTTTCCAAGGTCAGGAAACAGGGTCAATATCGGTCTTGGAGTGCAGAAGAAGAGCCTTGACATAAGGAACAAAGCCCTTGGCAAATCTGACAATCTCCAGACTCTCATAGATAATTATGTTAAATTGCTTCCCGTTTTCAAAGGATTGAAAATATATGACAAGGACAACAACGGAAAGGGTTCCTGGTCTGTCCCTGTGAGAAGACAGATGGAGAGCCTGGTTTTCAATGGGTATATGGGGGCTGGTGACAGCATGGTAATGCCAAATCCCATAAGTGCAGGTGGAATTGGCCCGGCACTGCTTTCTGGAATAACATGCGGGAAGCATGCAGCAAGGGCAATCCAGGAGGGCGATTTTTCGGTCAAGAATCTCTGGAGCTATAACCTTGAATATAACGAACTGTACGGAAAGAAGATGGCAGGAATGGAAGCATTCAGGATATATTTACAGTCACTGAACAATTCGGTACTCAACTATGGAATGAAGTCGTTCCTCACCGAAAAGGAGGCCTCTGACTTAACTGTGGGCGTGATCCCAGAACTCTCAATGGCTCAAAAATTCAAGATGATTCTCAAAGGTGCAAGGAACATTACTGCCTTCTCAAATCTCATATATACCGTAAAGAAGATGAAGGAATTTAACGACATCTATGAAAACTATCCAAAAACGCCGGACGAGTTCCCAAAATTCAAGTCAGTGGTTATTCATAATATTGAGGAAGTGAAAGAAAGATTTAAGCCGAATCCCATTTAGATTTTTCAATAATCCTTCTATTATCTTTTCATTTCATAATCCTGTTTTTCTTTCAAAATTGCCATTGAGATATTCATCCCTCAGAATCTGGTAGCCTTTTCCGTTGACTTCTGCCATATCGTGAATTTCCTGCCCTGTCCTCTTCACCGTAGCGGGAACTCCGGCAAGCAATGAATTTTCACCACAGGAAAAATTCTCCTTGACAACTGAACCAGCGGCGACAATAGAACCGGTGGAAATATGTGCTCCGTTAAGGATGATTGCGCCCATGCCTATTATTACATTATCATCTATTATCGCTCCATGAACAACAGCGTTGTGCCCTATTGAAACGTTTTTCCCTACAATGACAGCGTTGCTCTTTTCAACATGTATTGTCACATTGTCCTGAACATTGCTGTTTTCACCGATGGTGATAGTGTTAAAATCGGCCCGTAGGACTGCGTTTTCAAATATGGAAACCCCGTCCTTCAATTCTATATTTCCAATTAGAATTGCACTCTTTGCTATGTAAACACTCTTTCCTACTTTTATCATCAAACTACATATGAATAAGCCAATTAAAAGAATTGCGAATATTTGTTTGATCTCCAATCTTGGAAACATCGATAGCAGCAAACAGAAAGGGTGATGAACTCCGGAAATTTGATGAGAATACATAAAAGGTAATTTATAGCAACACGATTCAGACATAATGGACAATGAAGAGTTCTTTCAAAAAATACTTCAGCTGGATGGTTTTCTTGCTCATCTCGACCTTTCCCTGAAGTCATCGGAGAAAGGAAGAGCAATAATACAGGTTGAATTCAATGATAAAATCATGCGACCTGGAGGGATAATGCATGGCGGTGCAATCTCAAGCCTTTTTGATCTTTGCGGAGGCGTTGCCATCTTCACAAGTGCAGATATCGTCAACAGCGTAACCATAGAATTGAATATTCTTTTTATGAGACAGGTCAATAACGGGCCGATAGAAATCAGGGCGAATGTTGAGAGAATGGGCTCAAGGACTGCCTTTGCTACCATGGAACTTTATGACGGAAAAGGAGAACTTTGTTCCAGAGGCAGCGGGATATGGTCAGTTTTCAGGTGATGTAATGGATAACAGCCTGAACCCCGGATGTGAAAAACCCCTGATTGGCACTGATATTATTTTCTGTACAGGAGCAAGTATTTCGATTTACAGGATTCCTGATATAATGAGGGATTTGATTGATGCGGGAGCCTCAATTATTCCAGTAATGAGCAAGAACTCAGAATCACTCATTACAAAGACGACAATCCAATGGGCCTCAGGACAGGAAGTTATAGATGAACTTACCGGCAGGATGGAACACATAACCCTCCTGGAGAAAGACCCTGAAAAAAAGGTACTTTTAATATGCCCGGCAACCTATGACCAGATTGGCAAATTTGCTTCCGGGATAGCTGATGGTGTTGTTGAGGCTTTATTTGCGTACGCTCTCGGCCATAAGATAAGGATTGTAATTGTGCCTGCAATGCATCTTGATATGTACCAGAATCCAATAATGACCCAGAACCTTGACCGGCTCTCAGGACTTGGCATCAGGATTCTTAAACCCAACATAGCCGATGGAAAGGCAAAGATCCAGAGTTCGGAAGAGATCATGGATGCAATACTTAGATCAGGGGTGAAGGAAAATGGAAAAAAAATTCTCATAGTCAGTGGTAGAAGCGAAGTTTCCATTGATCCAGTCCGTGCAATTACCAACAGAAGTTCCGGGATAACTGGGAAATGGCTTGCCAGATGGGCATACAGAAGCGGTTTTGGCAAAATAACACTCATTGGCAACTGTTCTGAGGCTTTTCCCAGCTATGTAGATGTATTAAAATGCATTGTGAATAGTGAATATTACCAAATTACCAATGAGGAGCTTAGTACAGGTACTTATGATGGAATCATCATCGCAGCAGCCTTATCTGATTATGAATATAAACAAAATGAAAATAAAATAGATAGTTCCAGTGATCTGTTGTTACATCTTAAACCGGTAAAAAAACTGAGGCAAATGGTAAAAGAGCAGTTCAAGATTCCAATGATAAGCTTCAAGCTTACCCACCGGGATTCCAACCTTAACCCCGACAATGATGAAATTGTTGTTGTTAATTATATTGAGGACAATGTAATAGGCGCCGAATCCGGTACGTACTCCTTTATCGTGAACGGAAAAGCAGGCAAAGAAAAAACAATGTGCAAGAGTGAAATGGCCCAACACGCTATCAATCTACTTGAAAGGCGGATCGAACAATGAAAGAGCTTTCTATCTTAGGTCTTCAAGTGCCCATTACACCCTTGGACACTGCATCGAGCATATTGGAAGAATACCTGAAGAATATTGATCCGGTTCGCAATTCCATTATAATTCTTCCTGAGCGATGGATTTCAGATGTTGTTGAAGTTAACAACGAGAAATTTAGTTCTATCATTGATGCATTATGTGATTTTTCAAGGGAGAAAAGTGCTGCCCTGGTTCCTGGTTCTTTCCTAATCAATGGTGGAAAAGCAATAAGGAATTCCTCACCATTTATAGTAAATGGGAAAGTTTTGGGATGGCAGGAAAAAATATCTCCATTTCTTAACGAAAGATTGAGAGTTTCCGGAGGCAATAAAATTAATACCTTCGATTTCCTGGATTTAAAAATAGGAATAGCAATATGTTACGATATTGACTTTCCATATTATTCAAGAATACTTGCAAAGGAAGGCTGTGACCTTATCATTAACCCGGCACTTATAGTTGAGAATTTTCACGATATGTGGCATCTCTATGTGAAAGCAAGATCCATCGAGAACAGGATTGGAATCGTCTCTGTCAATTCTTCCACCGAAATATTCTCGGGGGAATCAATCGCTTCATTTCCCTTCCCCCATTTGTTCGGTGCAAAGCTCAATACAACGACAGCCTCAATCGATTCAATACTTGATGTCACTTTCGATTACGAGTCCATAAGGGATCTTCGAAAAAAAAGGCTTGAAGAAGACCCGGGAGAATATATATTCAATTCAATGAATAAGCCTCAAAAGATAGAGGGAGAATCCTGAAAGTCTAGTTTTTGCCATTTATTTTGGATCAGTGGTTTTCGGTTCGAAGCTATTCAAAGTGCTCAGGAATTCACCGATAGCCTTGCAGACCTCCTCATAATGGCTGTAATGTGCTTTATGGCCTCCACCCTCAATAATGTGCAACCTGGATCCCGGTATGAGCTTTGACAAGTTAATCCCATACTCAAGTGGTATCATATGATCCTCTGAACCCCAGACAATTAGCGTGGGAACTCTGAGGTTTCTTATGGAGCTTTCCGGAACTCTCATTTCATCCCTGCTATTGTTGATTATAATTTTTTTCATTGTGTTTCTATCATTCTTCCGGTTAACCTCCACGACCTGGTCAAGAAATTTCTCTATTGCAGCATTCCCCCTATCTGATAATGTTGGATTCGTTCCTGCATTGCTTATGAGCAACAGGGCGGAAATGTCATCGTGCATTGTGGCATAGTTCAAAGCAATCCAGCCGCCATATGAATGCCCTCCAATAATGGGTTTTTTTAAATTCAACCCGTTGATAAGATCTTCAACTGATTCACATTGCATTCTCACAGTAATGTTATCATCATCTGCAACCGTATGGCCATGGCCCAATAAATCAGGGAATATGAATTTGTACCTCCCGGAAAGGCAATTTGAAAGCTTGAAGAATACATTTCCCATCCCTCCCAGTCCATGCAACAGTATTACAGGGATTTCCCCCTCTCCTTCGAGGAATGACATTTCTCCGTGCCTCGTCTTAATAATGTTTCTCCTCATAGTGGCAACCTCTCATTGCTAACGGATTAATCAAATTTCAGATGGCAGAAGTCGTCAATTTTACTTGTTGATTATACTTTACTCTTTTTTCTTCATAGAAGCCGAAACACAAGGGCAAACAATAGCATTCATGTTGTATAGACGTTCACTAATTTTGCTCCCTTTATATTAGTGCCATAATTTTGTTTGTAGAAACAAACACTATCATTAATTTACAATTTATCTTCTTCACATATGTTGGAATTTTCTTGATCATATGAGCGTAAATTATCACAATGACCCCTTTTATGGACAATTACCAATAGTAATATCCCCAAGATGAGCGAAATTGTCATAAAAACATTCCGCAGATTTTGAAAAATATTAGGTTGGTGTGTGGTTCCCTGAAAAATTTGCCCGTTTAACATTTGCGAGCGGGAATTCCCCTTTCGCAAGATAGGGGATGAAAGCGGGCGAAAAGGTTATTGTTTCTCGCAGGATAT
>JAJZXT010000004.1 GCA_021806355.1 Thermoplasmata archaeon | reverse complement strand
ATTCCACAATGCATCAATGGCCCTTTCAAGTTCATTGATTACACCCGTATTCAGAAGATTATTCTTGCCATTCTTTATTTCAAGCCTGGCTACCCTCCCTTCCTTTATGATGGAAACAAGGTCACCGGTTTTTTCAGCAGCTTTAGGGGCGGAATCGATCTTTTGAGGAGCTTCTTTCCCTGCAATTTTCCCGGAAAGGGCATCCTTCAACTTTCCTTCCTTTATGCTCCTGGCTGGTTCAAACACAGATATCTTGAATTTGGAAGATATTTTTTCCAGTTTCTCCTTTATCTCTGAATTAGTAAGCCCTGATGCCACCGATATAGGCCCGAACGGCCTGTTCATGCCAAGCTTAACACCAGTCTCAATATCTTCCGGGCTTGTAACACCCTCCTCAATGAGCTTGACAGCCTCATTGACCTCAAGGCACAGGATATCCATCAGTTCAACCTTGTCTGATGGTTCAGATTGCGGTATGATTGCCTTTCTGTTCTCCCATCGATAGAATCCTTCACCAGTTTTAAGGCCAAGTTTATTCTCCTTTATCATTCTTCCATAATAGGTACATTTTCCATAATCCGGTGAGAGCGTTTTTGAGTAATAATCCAGTGAATGCACAACGGTATCAATCCCGACATAATCCATGAGCTCATAGGGTCCCATAGGGAGCGCCTGTGCTTTTGCAAAGGTGTCGATGGCTGCAGGCGAATCAATACCGGATTGAATTAACATGCAGAAGAAAAGGGATTCTGGTGCGCTTATCCTGTTCACAACAAAGCCTGCAGTGTCCTTAAGAACTCTTATTGGTACCTTTCCAATCTTCTTGACAAGGTCATATATTGCTTCAAAGTTTTCCTGGTGTGTTTTTTCTCCTTTAATCACTTCTACAAGCTTCATGATCACGGGCGGATTGAAGAAATGCATTCCCACAAGCCTTCCCGGTTCTTTCATTCCCTCTGAAATCTCTGAGATTCTTATATTGGAGGTATTTGTTGCAAGAATGGCTTCTGGCTTTGCCTCCTTTTCAATTTCCAGGAACAGTTTCTTCTTAAGGTCAGGAATCTCCGGAACGGCTTCAATAATCACGTCAGAACCTGAAACCGCCTCCTTTAGATCACTGCTGAAGCTTATCCTGGAAAGAACATCATCAGAATCCTTTGAGGAAATCTTTCCGGATTTAACCATTTTCGCCAGGCTTTCCTTTATTGTGTTTTTAGCCTTCTCCAGTGCTTCTTTATAGGCATCCTCAATGGTAACATTGATCCCTGAGGTTGCAATGACCTGTGCTATTCCATTTCCCATTAAACCGGCGCCTATCACGGTGGCTTTTTTTATTTCCATATGATCACTTCTTTAGTTTTTTCAGTAATCCCATTATCTTGGTAGCGCTCATTATATCCCCGGAAACCTTTATTTTTCCTGACATATATGACATTACTGGATCGGCTTTTCCCTGATACAGATCTGAAAGAACTTCATCCTTGCCTGAAATAGTAACAGTTGGGGATTGTGCTTTTCCGTCTGAAAATTTAATTATACCCTCAGAAACGCTCACATAATATTCCATTCCTTCCGTTGTAGAAAACTGGAAGGTTTTGTTGAACCCTGCAATTTCCTTCTTCACTATTTCATTCTCCGAGAGCAGGCCAATCATCTCTTTTAAAATATCTGAAGATGCCATGCTTCCTAATCATTTAGTTATAATAATATCTATCTATTTCGACAGGTATTTTCATGTACCATGTAACTCAATGTTGCTGCAAAACCTTTCATTTTAGTATGATTTTATAGGAATACAATGTCTCCATAAAGAAGGTGGCACTCCCTCCCACCTCAAAAGAGAAATCTGGATTTGTCCTGATTAGCGATTGAATATCTGTGAGTGAGGATAGAATAATCCACGATTCTCCATGAGCAGTCAGATGGCTTCCAAGGGAATCCAGGAACCTCTGCGTGACCTTGAATCCATCCTTTCCCCCGTTCCATTGTTCCGAACCTTCGATATCGTCCTCTGATGGAAGGTAAGGCGGGTTGAAAATAATGGTATCATATTTGCCTTCCACATTTTCGAAAATATCAGAAAGCTGTGTTCCCAGAACAACAGAATTCAATCGGGCATTCATTTCAGCGCAGTCAAGGGACAGAGGGTTTATATCTACAGACATAACGCCGGAGCCAAATTTCGCGCAGAACACTGATAATATTCCTGAACCACACCCAATTTCCAGAACCTTCTTCCCTGGAACCACCGACTCTAGAAGGAGAAAAGTATCCTCAGAGGGAGGATAAACGCCCGGGCATACCCTATATCTCAGCAGGAACCCTTTAACTGAGATTTCAAAGACATCGCTATTCATTTACCCTTTAAAAGGCAAATGGAGTAATTTAAAATTTGTATAGAAGCACCAAATGAAGAAGACCAATCTCTATGACATAGATGCTCTTCCCTCTTTTGCGGTAGAATTATGAACTTTGGTGATAGGAAGAAGGCTTTTATTTCCTCAAGACTTAAACCGTTCCCAAAAACACAAATAATAATTAAGGGTGTTTGTTTACAAAGCTGAAGTAATTGCCACGAACCTTAATTATATCAGAGAAAGCTGACGCGGCCAGAAGGATAGCTTATTTCCTTTCTGAGGGCAACTCAAAACAAAAATCTTCAAAGGGCATGAGTTACATAGAATTCGAGAAAGATGGAGATGAGTATTATGTTGTTCCATTGAGTGGTCACATAATAGAGATAGATTTTCCAAAAGAGCTGAAGGATTGGAAACCGGAAATAGTCAACAAGCTCATTTCCTCGAATGTTGAGAAGAAGATCAAGAATAAAAGAGCATCAGACAGCCTTATTCATACCGCAGGAGATTCGAATAAAATCATAGTCGCAACTGATTATGACCGCGAGGGGGAACTTATAGGAGTGGAAGCCCTTGACATCATAAGCAATAAGACTTCTTTTAAGGGGGAAATCCATCGTGCAAAATTCAGTGCTCTCACGGGTGTTGAGATAAGGGATGCCTTCAAGGAACCAATAAATGTGGATTACAACCTTTCAGACTCGGCGGCCGCAAGGGAGGAGATTGATCTTCTTTGGGGTGCTGCGCTAACGAGATACTTTTCAATAATATCCGGGAGGATGGGAAAGGATTTCCTCTCAATCGGAAGAGTTCAAACTCCAACATTGGCCATTGTTGTAAAGAGGGAACTTGAGATTGAATCGTTTGAACCAAGGCCCTTCTGGGTCATCTCTGTTGATTTTCTCAAGAATATTCCATTCAGGGGGACATTGGAGGAAGGCCCGATATTTGAGGAAGAAAGGGCTGAAAAAATACTGGCTGAAATAACAGGAAAAAATGGGAATGTCTCTGCATTTGAGAAGAAGGATGAGAGAATTCCGCGACCACCTCCATTCAGCACCACCGACTTTCTCAGGGAGGCATCAAGGATAGGGGTGCAACCCGGAAAGGCAATGAAAATCGCCGAAAATTTATACGTTAAGGGATATATCAGCTATCCAAGGACTGATAACACAGTTTACCAGAAATCCATTCCGCTCAAAGCCATCACAGAGAAACTGCTTGAATCTGATTTCAAAAAGGAAGCTGAGATGGTTCTTGCGCAGGAAAAGATACGGCCAACGCGCGGACGTACAGAGACGACTGACCACCCTCCAATATATCCAGTCTCTGTTCCTAAGAAAGGGTCCCTGAAGGGGGATGAGAGCAAGATCTATGAGTTGATTGTAAGAAGGTTTCTTTCCACAATCTACAGGGACGGAACAAAGGAAACCAAGAATGGAATAATAGTGGTGGGAGGATACAACTTCAAGGTAAACGGAACAAGGGTTATAGATCCAGCATGGCTTCAAATTTACATATACCGGAAGCAAAAAGAGATAGATCTCCCGGATCTTGTTGTAGGGGAAGATGTGGAGGCAACCGCATGGAACAAGGATAAGGACGAAACCAAGCCGCCTTCAAGATATGATATGGCTTCTCTCATCAGGGAAATGGAGTCACTGAGATTAGGCACAAAGAGTACGAGGCACAGTATTATTGAAAAGCTGCAGGATAGAGGTTTTATTGAGGGGAATCCGGTAAGGCCAACGCCTCTGGGAAAGGGGCTCATTAAGGCAGTTTTAACAGTAGATTCAAAAATTTCGGAGCCAGACATGACTGCGGAGCTTGAGAGGGAAATGGACTTAATCACGGAAGGCACAACCACCAAGGATGCCGTTGTGAAGGAATCCAGGGAAATGCTTGGGAAGGTCTTGAAAAGCCTGGAGAATGCAGAATCACAATTAAAGGAAAAGATAAAGCAGTCCCTAAACGAGGGAACAGTGATAGGAAAATGCCCCGAACACGCTACCGACATAAAGGTGATCAAGAACAGGGAATACATAAAAATAAGGTGTGCAACGGAAGGCTGCAGGATAGATTTTACATCCAAAATCATGGGATTGATTAAGGAAACGGACAAGAATTGTGAAGTGTGCGGACTTCCACTTATAAATATAATCCGAAGGGGGCAATCTCCTGAATTAAGGTGCATTGACAAGGATTGTTCATACAATAAGGAGAAGAACAACATGGGAAAGTGTCCCAAGGATGGGGGGGACATGGTTATAAGGCAGTCGAGGTACGGAAAGCGGTTCCTGGGATGCTCTAATTATCCAAAATGCACCAATACATATGCTCTGCCACAGAAAGGGAGCGTAAGATTCACCGGAGAATACTGTTCCATCTGCAACTCGCCCTTAATAATGGGTTTCATTGGGACAAGAAGATGGAAATTCTGCCCCGACATGAAATGTGAATATAACAAACGGAAGGAGAAAATTGGAAGAAAAGAGAAATCTGCAACTGCCTGAGATCACGGCGATCCTGTTATTTATGGCCTCAGCGATGGCTGGAATGTTCATAGCATATCTGCTCAATGGAATCGAACCTTCATCATCCTCAGGCAACCCTTCAAACGGTTTTGGCCTTGTCCTTTATTATATAATTGCGGTAGTGTTAATGTCTGCCGTTATTGTCTACTTTTCAAAGAAACACAAAATTGGTATCTTAAAGTACCTTTTCGTCGGGTCAATGGTCCTGATAATATTTCTTGTAACATCGATTCTCGCGGCTTTTCTTCCTATAAATATCTATGAATATTATGCGATAAGTTTCGCAGTGCCTCTTCTTTTCCTCTATGCCCTTCTGTTCAAGAATCACTGGCTTGTCTCCGATGCCGCAGGCCTCATAACATCAGCAGGGTTGGCAGCATTCTGGGGGATAGATGTGGGTGTTTATGCAGCCCTGACACTTCTGGCACTATTTGCAATTTATGACTATATTGCCGTTTATAAGACAAAACACATGCTTACCATTGCGGAAGCTTCAGCAAATTCATCGATTCCGTTATTTTTCATTATACCTAAGAAAGCTAATTTTAAGTTTCAGGGATTAGATCTTCACAAGGAAGAGGATGAAAAAAAGGAAAAGAGCGATGTTCTCATACTCGGATTCGGCGACATAGCACTTCCGAACGTCCTCGTTGTTTCATCGTATCTTTATGGAGGGGTCAACTGGTTTTATTTCGCGCTTTTCCCGCTCATAGGTGGAATTATAGGCATGACTCTGCTGTTTCTTTATGTTAAGAGGCCTGCACCTGGGCTCCCACTTATAAATGGAGGGGTAATGCTTGGGTTTGCTTTTGCATTCTTTTTCGTTCTTCTCGCGCTAAAATGATAGGTTTCCCAGAGTTGATAGAACCGGTACATCTAGGTAATAACCAAAGATCAATCCGATACAGCGTGACCTCCTCTCCCAGCTTTCGCAGGGAGCTTCCCACTTCAAAGGTTGCTGGCGGAATCTCCATGGGCTTGAATTCCCTTCGGCCCGAAGGTACTTTGTCCTTCAT
>JAJZXT010000042.1 GCA_021806355.1 Thermoplasmata archaeon | reverse complement strand
ACTATTTACCACCAAGGAATACTACAGGGGAGAACCTGATGTCAGGATAGCTGTAAGAGAGGCGAAGATCGAGATGGCAAAAAGAATTAGGAGGGAAAACAATATGAAAGATAGAAATGGGGGTGAAGCAGCAGGAGTCTCCGTTAATTAAATCCGGGTTTTGTCTCAAGATGAGAAAAACATTACACGTGATAGTGGAAAGGGCAAACAAGACAGTGAGGGAATCCAAGATCGAGAAGGTAAGAATCTTAAGAAAGAAAGGGGGTGTAGTGGCGGGATCTATCTCATAATTAATTTGGTGTTTTGTCCATGTGTGAGAAAAACAGTGCAACAATCTCATGGTTCAATAATAATTATCCCATGAATGAATTGGGCCGCAGAGCTGTGAGAGACAACAGAACAAAGCTGATTGTCGGAAAAAGCTATAAGATTACATACTAGGATAGATCAACGGTAAAAACTGAAAGAACCATCGACATCAGAGAAAGGAAGAGAAAATATATCATTGCATACTGCCACCTCAGGAATGTAGTGAGGGCATTCAAGAGAAGTAGGATTAAGAGCGTCGAACCTATTTAATCACTCGGTATCCAAGAATTTCTGCCAAAACCCAATCATCAGTAACTATTTAATAATATTGTAAGATATACATATGTATGAGCGGACTAGAAATATTTCTGATATTCATAGTGATAATTGTAATCCTGATCTTAATGTCAGGCTTGCACATTCTGAAAGAGTGGGAAAGAGCACCAGTTTTGACATTGGGAAGATTCAGTGGGATCAAGGGTCCAGGGATTATATATGTAACACCCATAATAAGTAAAATTCCGGTTACCATATCAACGAGGATTCAGGCAGTAGCTTTCAAGACTGAAGCTACGTTTACAAAGGATAACGTTCCAATAAATGCAGATTCAGTCATGTATTATCAGGTCATTGACCCACAGAAGGCAGTCCTAAACATTGAGAATTTTGCAGGTTCCACCAGCCTTTCAGCCCAAACTACCCTGAGGGAAGTACTCGGAAAATACACTTTTGACGAAATTCTTTCCGAGAGGGAGAAAATAGGGGAAAGTGCAAGGGAGATCATTGATGAGAAAACTGAGCACTGGGGAGTGAAAGTTTCTGCTGTTGAAATCAGGGATGTTATTGTGCCTCAGGCCCTTCAGGAGGCAATGTCAAGGCAGGCTTCCGCAGAAAGGGAAAGAAGATCAAGAGTAACATTGGCATTGGCAGAAGTGGAGGCAGCCCAGAAGATGGTAGAGGCTGCGCAACAGTATACAAACGATCCGACAGCATTGCAGCTGAGATGGATGAATATACTTTATGAAATAGGACTGGAAGGAAAAGGAACGCTGATGATGATGCCAATGAATGTAATAACAGCAGGAGTCACCGGACCACAGATGCTTGGATTATCAGAATTTGCCATGAACCAGGCGCAGGGAAGGCCATCAAGCCAGAGAGGCAATGTCAGCAAGGATTCCGGGGATTCTGGTTCAGTGAATAGCACATCCTGATAAATTCATCAGGACTTAATTCCTCCACCCTTTTTTCAGAAAACTCAACAATTTTTATTCCAAGGACATTTGATATCTTTTTTCTTCTCTGTGAGAATAGTTTTCTTGCGATTTCATCTACAATCTCATAATTTATGCCGTAATCCCACGGTTTTGGTACCATGGAAATGATAGCAGAATCAACATTGGGCACTGGCACAAAATTCTTCCTTGAAACCTTCCTTTCCAGTTTGCAGTCAAAACAGAGCGACGTCATCAATGATAATTTGGAATATCCATCCATCCCACTCTTGGCACACATTCTCTGGCCGAATTCTTCCTGAACCATGATCACCGCTTTTTGGAATGATAACTTCCTGAGCTTTTCGACTATTGGCGATGAGATCTGGTATGGAATGTTTCCCGCAATATAATCCGTGGGATTTATTTCCGCTTTCAGGAAATCCGCCTTGATTACCTGCAATCTACCCTCACTGATCTCATCAGCAAAGTTGCCCTGCATATACTCAACATACCGGTGGTCAGGTTCTATAGCGGTTACGTTGAATCCCGCATCCAGGAGTTTTCTGGTCAGCATTCCTTCTCCGGGGCCAATCTCAAGAACCGTTGAACCCTGTTTTCCGCCCAGTAGATTCGCTTCAAAAGTTGCTATTCCGGAATTCTTGAGAAAGACCTGCCCATACTTTTTTGAAAAGCCTCTTTCCTGGCTCATCTCGCCACGAATATCTTGTATTTCTCGTTTCTTTCTTCCAGTTCCTGGACAACCCTTCCGGCGATCATCTTGGCAGGATTGTGTATTGTTTTGACCCTTTCAGAAAGATCTGCAAAGGACTCAAAGGGCTTCTTCTTTCTTTCGTCCAGTATATTCCACATGCTCTTGTTTCCCAACCCTGGCAAAAGCTCAAGGCTGTGCAATCTTGTATTGATTGAATCTGCGGTGTTGAAGAATTTTATGTATCTCTGCTCATCCTTCTTTACAGCGGCCTCTATCGCGTATGGAAGTTCGTTCTGGCCTGCATTTGTTAGCTCAGAATATGAAATTCTTCTTCTAACCGATATAATCTTCTCCCTCTTTGCCTGGTCCTTGCCTATGTAAACTTTTTCTCCCACGGCAATAACTGCATTATTCTTCGGAATAAGTTCAAGGAGCTTAAACTCGGTTTCCCCTATGGCAAGAACCAAGGGCTCCTTCCGGTAATTTCGATCTTCCGATCTTCCCTGCGGCAGGTAATCCAAAACGATTGCGAATTCTTCCATAAGTGATATCAACTCCTTGCTATTTATAAATCACTGAAAGAGTTAATAACTATATTTAAATCTTTTTCGTCGAGTAAAATTCCAAATGAATTCAAGATTGGCGTTATCTCTTCTACTGATGTCGGTCTTGTATCAATAAGCTTTGCTATTGATTCCTCATTCAATTTCTTTATCTGGGAAAGGTTCTTTTTTATCTTTTCCAGTGTTTTCTTGTCGATCTTCTTGAATCTCTCAAGGAACAAGAGTTCGTTTTCCTCGAAGGGGGTCCTGACCTTCTTCTTGGACAGAATTTCCTGGGCTTCCGCCTGTGAAATGGGTTTTGACTTCATGCGCCACCGCTTATTTTTTTCAGGTGAACAGGATCCGCAATAATCTTCTTTACGACACTGCCCACGCTTATTGTGAGAATATAGCATCTCCCCTGCTTGCCCGTAATTCTTCCTGTTCTTCCCTGGAAATTGTGGCAAGGCATTCCGCCGTGCGTGGATGGCTCTATGCTTACTGCCGCAAGATCGCCGATTTCGAACGGTTTCAGGAAATCGTTGACTTTGGGCATGCCCTTATCTTTTATTCTCTTTGTGAGTTTCATTCTTGATCCAGCTCTGGACCCATGAGACATTTTTGCCAAATTATTCACCTCTGTGTATCTTGATTACGTCAAGTTCCAGGACCTCAAGAGATTTTCCATATACTTCCGACAGGCTCCCTTTTGTTCTGCCATTGTCGCCGTTTATGAATTCCTTGATATATGTTCCCGCTTCTGCTGTGATTTCGACAGTTGCGCTGTTTTCATCCATTTCGAGAAGCCTTGCATCCAGTATATTCCTTTCCCGGATAGCATCAGACCTTGACTCCGCTACTCGTAATGGAGTTCTTTGATATATAGGTTTCCCGCAAACTGCATTCAATGAATTCAACATAAGTTGTTTTTCCGGAGTGCCCCCCTTGACCCCTATTTTAGCTACGTATGTCTTGTTATTCCTCTCGCTCTTCACCTCTATTACCTTATTCTTGTCTGCCAAAGAGAGGTTGTGAACCTCGACCCCTTTTCCTGAACTATTGATAGCTATTTGGGCTGCCTCCAAATCTATGTTCCTCCTTAGCGGCTCGGTCACCTCAAGGACGAATTCCCTGCCATTGCCAAGCATCCTTACGTCCACGTCTTCCCTTCCTGCACCATGAAGGAAGAATTCATGCCCTCCTGCCAGCGGAAGAATTGCTTCCCCTATGACCGATTCCACAGAATCTGTTATTTCACTGTATTTAATCCATCTTGTTTGGGGAATGTTCCTGATAAGCTTCAGGTATGTTCCATATATGAATAGAGATTTTATCTGCAGCTTGATGCTGTCATAATTCATGTCGATAATAAATGTTATATCAGGATCGTTGAAATTTGTTGATTTTCCTGATGAGGCTTCGAATTGCTTCCCCAGCTCCCTGTTGAACTCCTTCCTTAAGCTTTCCCCTTCACTGTCTCTTACCGCTGCCTGGAATTTTTCCTCAAGATCAATTACCTCCTGCGGAAACCTTGAACCTATAAGGAATGTTTCATACTCATAATTTTTTGATTGCATCTTCATCTGGTTTGAATATCCCTGCAATCTCCCAAATATGCCATTGCAAATATTGCAATCTGATTCTTTGCTGTGAGTAAAAGTTGGTGGAATTAAATTTCCTCTGGCGAGTGCATCATTGCCTCTTGCAACATTTGTGATGCCACTGCCTTTCATGGCAAAAGCCCTTCCCAGACACCTTGTGCACACATTCGGCAAATTGTGCCCTTCCATTTGAAATCTTCAAATTATCTGGAGTAAACAACTTTTTCTATGTTTGGCCTCTCCTTGAGGAATACCCTTGAGCCGCATTCGCATTCTATTTCAGAAGTTCCAAATGATTTCTCAAGTGATCTGCCACACCTTATGCATTTATACGCCATCTGCAATTTCCTCTTTCATTCTTGAACTGATGTCCGGAGTATAAGAACCTCCCGCGAATTTGAATTTGCAGTGCCTGCACTGCCAGATACCTGTTGATACCCTTACGACCTTCTTCTGGTTGCATGATGGGCACTGGTAGTGTCCCTTCTTCTGCTGGTATATCTCTGTCCAGACTTTTCTTATTGTTACGCCGTATCTCGGCCCAAATCTTCCTGCTGCTCCTACTTTTAGGGTTCTTCTTGACATTTAATCACCGTATATAGGTCTCCCTTAGGGTTGATCCAACTTTCAAGGAGATGCTTATCGCATTTTTAATCTCATCGATCGTTAGTGACCCTACCTTTCCTTTCTGCATTGCCCTGATGTGGCCATCCTCTGTTGTGGAAACAGTGATCCTTGCCTCAGACATCTGCTCTTCCTCAACACTGGGATCGCAGAGCAATGTGTTGCCGATCTTAACCATGGTAACTGATATTGGCAGGTTGTCCACTGGAAGCTTGAAGTCGTCCTTGCCCTCTTGTCTTACCACAGCGGTATTGAGTGCAGTCAAGGCACCAAGCGTGCATGCATCTATAAGGTTTCCGTCAAAGTCTATGACATCAATATCGATGAAGACTATCCATACCTTTTTCCCCGGTTCAATAACCAGCTTCTTAAGATCAACGGTTTTGGCTTCTCTTATCCCCCTGTCGACAACCCTTGCAATCTCTATTGTATCCTCATTTGGTGGCCCCGGCTCAAAAGTGGGAAAAGCCATTGGAAGCATTTCCACGTTTGTTGTGAGCACACCCTGGTTTGGCGTGTCCGGGAATGGCTCTCCCTGCTCAACCTTGATTCCTGCAATTATCTTTGTGTTGCCAAGCATAACGTATGCAGAGCCCTGTGCTCTTTTCACGTAATCTGGTATTATGGTAATCTTCCTGAATTCTTCGGGCGTTCTTCCGTCTCCCCTCTTTCCATCCTTCAACTGGTTTATTATGTATCCCTTCTTGATTTCTGAAAGTATACCTGAAGCGTCTTTAGGCATCTTTACTCACCTTCCTTTGTTTCAATTGAATATCTTGCGACAAGTGCGTCCCTCTGTATCTGTGCTATCCTCTTTGTTGCATCGAGGATCATGTCTGATGCATGATTGAATTCTTCCACAGACAGGTCTCCATCCATCTGTACCAGTACGACCTCTCCCGTCCTTGAAAGGACTGCCATTGGA
>JAJZXT010000178.1 GCA_021806355.1 Thermoplasmata archaeon | reverse complement strand
CCATGATTACACCCTTGTCCATGAAGCCCCTTGATATTTTATCTGCGAGATTGCCTGTATAGAACGACTCCGGGTCCTCAGATATTGACTTTAGTGTTGAGGCAAGAGCCCTCTGCCTGAATGTTTGTCCAGGTTTCAATTCCCCCTTTCCAAAAGTTTCAATCCATTCCATGTCTGATGCATTCGGCATTGAGGCCCTGATGGAATTAACATAATTTGAGGTTACAGGAAACCCATTATCAGCCAGACTGATGGCATCCCCAAGGAGACTTGAAAACTCCATGCTTCCATATTCCTTCCAGAGATCGATCCACGACCTTACAAGCCCCGGCACATTGATTGCACTCATTGGCCCATGCTCAGGAATCCTGTTAATGCCCATGCCCTGGAACAGATCTATCGATGAATTATGAGATGATCTGCCTGAGCCATTTATTACAAAGATCTTTTCCCTCATCCTGCCCATGATGAAGGCATCTCCACCCAGCCCGCATAGATTATCCTGAACAACTGCCAGAACCGCACTGGTGGCGATGGCAGCGTCTGCAACATTACCTCCTGAGTCCAGTATTCTGCTTCCTGACAGTGATGAAAAGATGCTCGAAGACGTAACAATATGCCTTGTTGAATACACCTCCGGGCGAAATGTTTCAAGTCCTTTCATAGTTCCCTTATTTCTTTTGATGCCCCACCGGATATCAGCTCAAAGCCATCTTTCTTCACTATTACGTCATCCTCAATTCTAACTCCAAACTTTCCCGGCAGGTAAATTCCAGGTTCATCGGTTATGGCCATATTCTCCTTGAGAGGGAAGTCCAGATTGGGTGAAAGTGCGGGGTGATCATGAACATCCAGGCCGATTCCATGACCAAGTGAATGTATGAAGGTATCCTTGTATTTTGTTGAGTCTATGATGTTTCTGGCCCTGAGGTCAACATCTTTTCCATTCACATCCTGCTTTATTGTCTTCATCGCTTCCTGTTGTGCCCTGTATACGATGGAATAAACCTCGGATATCTCTTCGGATGCCTTCCCGAAGCATGCAGTTCTGGTTACATCAGAACAGTAGCCGTTATACAGTGCTCCATAGTCTATCAGGACAACATCCCCCTTTTTTAATTTCCTTTCTCCGGGTGAATAATGCGGCTGGGATGAATTTTCACCAAAGGCGGCTATTGTCGAAAATGATGGCCCATCAGCACCATTCCTCATCATCTCATATACGACAATGGCTGCAACCTCCTTTTCAGTCATTCCAGCCTTCAGGGAGTCATAGACCTTTTCAATGGACTCACTTGCAATCCTGGCTGCCTCTTTAAGGTATTTTATTTCCGTGGCATCCTTGATCTTCCTGGATTCGGAGATTGAGACAGAAACATCAACAAATTCCTTGTCCGGAATTATCCGGAGAAGGTTCTTGTAATTTTCAAGAGAAAGCGAGGAATAGTTCAGGCCAACAGTATTTATGTTCATTAGCGACTCTTTCATCATTTCCTCGTATTCTTTCCTGCTGTGGAATATCTTTACATCCAGGCCAGTATTTCTCGCTGTTTCCTCCTCCAGCACTGATGTATATATTGTCGCATTATTCAGGTTAGCAACTATGAATGATCCTTCAAAAAGGCCACCCTTTGATTGCGTTATATATCTGAATGTTTTGTCCAGGGAATTTTCACCGCCGTTCATTATCAGGATGGCTTCTGCCTCCCTTGCAAAGTTGAACAAATTCTTATAGGTCATATTTTAGAATGTGCTAAAGCTATATAGTTCATGCCATTTGACATCTGACCTTATGTTCTCCTCCGTTGCATGACACAGCCAGCATGAATTATTCGCCTGATCATGTTTTGAATCTGGATTTTTGGCTGTGTTATCTCAAATTGTAAATGCTACCAAAACGATAATCAGATTTACAATGATGCAATAGGGGAAGAGAATGGAAAACAAGATAGAAAGCATTACAGGCTTCCGTGACACGTACAAGATCGATAAATTCCTCGCCAGTGGCGGTATGGGAGAGATTCTTGAAGGTTTTGATTCGCAGGGAAGGAACATAGTGGTCAAGATTCCCAAGAATTTTGCCCCAAAGAGAGATGATCCTTTAAATGAACAGGTCATTAACGAAATTGAAAACCTGAAATTGCTCATTCATCCAAATATAGTGAAATACGTTGATAGCGGTGAATACCAGTCAAAGCCCTTTCTGGTAATGGAGAAAGTAAATGGAATATCCCTGAAACAACAGGTAGAGGAAAATGATTATGGGTATGAAATTGCAATCAACCTTGCCACAAAGATGATAAACGCCCTAAAATATCTCAGGAAATACAGGATAGTGCACCGTGACCTGAGCAGTACGAATATTATTATGATGCCAGACGGGAATCCAAAGATTATAGATTTCAGCACTTCCATAAGAATGTCGTCAGATACCGACATGATAAGGATCAGGGGGAGCAAGATAGGTACAGAGGGGTATTCTGCACCAGAACAGCTCAGGGAGGGAATATCATATATCGATTCTGACATTTATTCACTGGGTGCCCTTGCATTCTTTGCCCTTACATCCAGAAAACCAGAAAAAATAAAGAAAGATATAAAGAGCATAGAAAGATTCGCCGATCTCCCACTTTACCAGCTAATCACAAAATGCCTTGTGGAGAAGCGGGATGAAAGAGAAACGGATCTTGAGAAAATAGAGAAGATAATTAAGAGTTAAATCATTACTTCTCTTGATCATAAATGGGCCCGTGGGGTAGCCAGGATATCCTAATGGCCTTCGAAGCCGAAGACCCGGGTTCGAATCCCGGCGGGCCCGTCTTCTATTGAGTGTGAATCCGGAATTACTAAGCATCGATTTTGATTGCTTTTGCAGATTCCCCGGTAAATGTATCAGAATTTAGAAAATAGCAAAATAATTAAGTAAGAAATTTTACATGCTATATTGTTGTCAATAATAATGCGGCACATTTCAAGAGCGTTTGGCAGGAGGAGGCCTCAAAGATGATGTGTCTTTTGAAATATCAAGCGAAGAGATCGTTGGATTTGCAGGTCTTAACGGGGTAGGAAAAACGACCACAATAAAGGTTGCCAGCGGTGTATTGCGCCCGTCAGGTGGGGACGTGCTGATCAATAATGTGTCTATCGTGAGGAGAAAGATAGACATAGCGTCTAAAGTTTCATGGATACCAGAGTTTCCTATGCTGGATTTAACGTTGAAATCGTGGGATGTTTTTCACGAAATCGGGAAGTATCTTTCTTATAGCAGGAGAGAAACAAGAGAACGTTTCGAGGAATCCATGGAAAAGATTTCAATGACTGACGATATAAGCAGGAGAATCTGGAATATGTCTGATGAAATGAGGAAGGGATTTTAAAAAATATGCATCCTGGGATATCACCTCGATATAATTTTACGGTTGGAACTTGAAGATGACCCATCATAGGCCGACAACATAGAAATTTTACTTCTTTTTTTGGAGTTTTGTGGTGGCATCAGTGTAAGGTCCGAAAAAACGTAATTTATTTGAACAACACTCCCTTTGTGTTACTCATACCTTATAATTTAAGTGCGACGTCAACCTATCCATATGGAAAATGTTGTTCCGATTAAGCAATGAATATATTTCTGAGCTTCATGTTACTGGATAGATGTAGCGGCATTTGGATGTTTTATATGAAACTGGTTTTTATTAAGTTCATTTCCCGGATTTTGCGGTACTTATTTCCGATTAATTTGAATATCCCAATCGAATCAACAATAAACGGCTGAAAGTCACGAAAATATTCATTTGCGAGTTCCATCATTTCTGACAAGTCCATTTCACTCATCCCATATTCTTTGGAGCCCAATGTCAGATGTGGTTGGTAAAGGTCAAGTTCATAGTATCTCCTTCCCATCTCAGGATCCGGAGATATTGATTCCACAATCCTGCGATGCAATTCGTTAATCCCGTCTGATTCAATGCCAAGGTAAACGACAGATCTTCCAAAGGATTTTATACCTTTCATTTTCAGGCTAAATCTGGGAAAAGAGTCACATACAGCCTTCATGGAATTCATCCAGATTTCATCTTCACTAAGACCGGCCTGGGATTTGACTGTGATGTGTGGTTCTGCAAAATCCGGCAGTGTATTGCCTGGCCACATCTTCTGGAATTTGATTATAGATTCTCCATACTTTTCAGGTGGAGTTATAGCAACGAAATATTCCACGCTCAAATAATGAATTTCAGTATTTAATGTCATTACCTAATGATCAGAACGGACAATTGAATTCAGCATGCATTCCTGCTACTGAGTAATATTAACTTGTTATCTGCATGAAGATGATTTCTTTTCTGTTGTTGATTGATATCTCTAAAATTTCATTTTTTCAGATCGGATTTGAGGGTGCCCATCAATTTCATATCCCTATTTGCCAGAGAATCTACATCGGATGTCCGCTCATGAATGTGCCGAAATAAAAGCGAGGGGAGTGGTGTAAAGGAGTTTAATTATCTTTTTGTAATAAAGGGATATTGGAAAAAATCGACTTTGAAAATGTGGTTCTTTCAAGAAAGATCTGGATCATAACAGTACTGTCGTCAATGGGTGTCTTCATGGATGGATACTCATTATCCATTTTCTCAAGTGCATATATTTATCTGAAATACAGTTTTTTAAGTGTCGCCATAATTACATCAATAGCAGCGTCGTCTATCTATATAGGGATGTTCTTTGGAAGCATAATTCTGGGAAGGATGTCAGATCTTCTTGGTAGAAAGAGAATTTATGTTTACGATTTACTGATCACTGCAATTTTCCTTATACTTACAGGTCTTTCCCGCAATTTCGCAGAATTTGTCGCGTTTCAGATCCTGGCGGGATTTGGAATAGGAGCAGACTATCCCATAAGTTCATCAATTCAGGCAGAATTTTCTCCAAAGAAGACCCGGGGAAAACTTCTGGTCTTCAATATATTCTCCTGGACATTCGGTTCCATTGCCTTTTATGCCATCTCAATACCCATTGTTCTCGTTTTCGGAGAAATATCCTGGAGGATGATGTACATTACAGGTGCAATTATCCCCCTGGCTGTAATTATTTCAAGGAGAAATATACCAGAAACTCCATACTGGCTGATGCTGAATGGTTCAGAGAGTGAAGCAGAGATTGTTGTTAATGAAATCAAGCCACTCCATACCACTGAAAAAATTTCACCACCAGCAGTACAGAAGGGGGAATTAGAAATGAGAGGGAAGAATGGCGTCTACCGCCTTATCCTGTTCACGTCCGTGGCATGGTTCTGTTACGATGTTGCAAGTTATGGCGTGTGGAATTACACGCCTTCACTGTTCTTCCAGGAAGGATCATCCTATGTGTCAACCATCATTTCAACACTGCTGGAAGACATTCCAGTTATTGCAGGCACAATTGTCTGTCTTCTCTCAATTGACAGGATAGGAAGAAAGAAACTTGAGGCATCAGGTTTTCTGCTCGCGGGATTGTCCCTAATCGCCTTTGGGATAGTATCATTCCACTCAATACTTGCATTTTCCATGATCTTCTCTGCATTTGCGCTTATGCATTTCTTCCATAATGCTGGGCCAACAAACATAACCTATCTTTATCCAGCTGAGATATTTCCAACCAGAATAAGGGGGACAGCCATGGGAATATCGACTGCTGCGTCAAGGGTAGGAGCTATTCTCGGAGTGTTTGCATTTCCGCTCCTTATAAATGGGTTGAGCATAACCTATGGACTTCTCTTCTTTGCCATATTCGAGATCACTGGCTTCTGCTTCACTATATTCCTTGCGCCTGAAACCAGAGGGAAGTCCCTTACCTGAGCAAATGATTAAAATGTTCACTGTGTGCCCTCATCATATTTCTGGCCATTATACCGCCATTTGAAACCTGTTTATCCCTGATTTGGATGGTTAACTTTGAAACATCCTATCCATGTCGAAAGATCGGGAGAATCCATTTCTTAAATATTCACAGGAATGCCTGTATACCGGCATTTATTGAAGAGAAGCAG
>JAJZXT010000174.1 GCA_021806355.1 Thermoplasmata archaeon | reverse complement strand
ACCTGGCATTTGGGTTCCAATATTTTGGGCCCTCGGTGGACTTCCCTTGATCGTCCTAATTATTCTCCCAATCACTCAGATATCAATAGTAAGCTTATTCTTTGAGGGATTTTTTGGTGGAATGGTAAATACTATATGGATCACGACCATTCAACGCGTTGTTCCTGATGAATATCTTGGTCGATATTTTGCAATTGAGGGAACAATCGGCTATTCAATGATTCCAGCTGGAATTCTGTTTGGAGGGGTTCTTATCACAGTTTATGGGATTTCATTTGCATTCATACTTGCCGGAGTGAGCATATTCATTATTGGATTAATTATGCTGACAAACAGGAATATTCGTATTTGGGGCAGAAATTAATCAAATTTGCATCTTTTGGATTTCAAGACCTTATAACGTATGAATCCTTCAATGTTATAGAAATTCCCGTATTGATCTTCCTCATCCTTGCAGGAAGCTACCGATGGGATTTCAATTGATATCTTTCCAAGTTAAAATCAAGGAGTCAGAAATACGTGTCTTCGTTATACGGGTAGTTATTTGGTCATTATTCATAATGCATTCCAGCGGAACAATGACTATTCGGTTGGAAAAAATGTTTGCAATTACCTCTTTCGCACAAATTAGACCTTGCAATTATCAACTATGAGGAGAATGTACGATTGCTGAGAGATGATTAAGTTAGCTAAGGGAAATTCAGAAGTAATTAGCGAAACTAATAATATCCCATAATATGATACACGAGAATGTCAACGATAGACTCAAAGGCCTGGTACCTTCCAGTTCTTTTTGGGGGAATGTCGATCTTGTTTGCTTGGTTTACAATTTTACTTGCAATTTATCTCAATCCCTGGTTTCATGTAAACGTAAACGCTTTAAGTGACCTTGGAGGAAAGGCGATAAATTCAAGCGGTCATCCTTCTCCCAATTATCCATTTGTATATAATGGAGGACTTATGATTACAGGGCTCTTGATAGGACTCTTTTCATTGGCAGCCATAGAGAAGTCCGTGAGCCGAACTGAGATTATTGGATTCTCCTTTCTAATCCTCACAGGTTTCTTTCTTGCTCTTGTTGGTGTTTTTCATGAGGGGACATATCCACATGTCTTTCTGGCTGAGTGGTTCTTTCTCCTGGGCAAAATTTCTTTTCTGATTATCGGTATCTCGTTAATATTACAGAAATTTCGTATTTCGGGAGTTATAATGTTTATTTTCAATATCATAGCATGGATTGTTGAAGCCTTAATCAAATTTAGATCAGTGGCAGAAAATGAAATTTATGGTGTTCTGGTTCTTGACGTGCTCATTATAATTTATATCCTGCATTTTGTATCTCAAAGGGATAAATCGAATTCTAACAAAAGTTTTGAACAATAATTAATTCACTGCGGTTTCCTCTGCGTCATTCCTATGAACCAGATTTGCCAGTTCAAGAATGCCTCGTGCATTTAGGCGAAAAGAGATGTCATTGTAAAATTAGAAACAGGTGTCCTAAAGCCGGGATTATTAATTTCACAGCTAACAGTATGACTGCAAAGACTGTGGACATACCAATATTTCATACGGATCATTAGATGCGTCCCCTAGGCCGGAGATAAATAGTTCACAAGTTAGAATATGCTTGGTGGTTGAAATCAAAGCGCACTCAACAAGCATACATATATGCACGAATGATCACTAATCTATATTGATAAGTGCGGTGAGTGTGCGGTGAAATTGTATGAACTAGGTGAAAGAGGCTTGATTCAAAGGTCTCTATCTAACTTAATGATCAAGCAGGATATCGACGATTGCGCTTTAATTTCTAGAGGAAAATATTTTGAACTCATAACAACTGATTCCATTAATCAGCAAACGCATATTCCGGTTGGTGCATCACCCGAAAATATTGGGCGATTTTTTGGTGCGGTTAATCTGAGTGATATTGCAGCAATGGGAGGAATTCCGGAATATTTCATGGCTGCCTTTAATATCCCTTCATCTTTGGATATAGATTTTATTGACAAGTTTGAATCCGGGCTAAATGAAATCCTTCAGAGATACCGTGTTGAATACCTGGGAGGGGATTCAAAGGAGAATTCAACAATATCTTTTACAGGGATTTGCATTGGCAAGGCCCTAAAGACCAATACCTTGCGGAGATCAAATATTAAGAAGGGGCAGATTGTTTGCGTAACCAACGCCCTTGGAAAAAAAATCTCAGCATACATTGCCTATAAGAATGGCATTAGAACAAAAGAAAATGCAAACGAGATCATGTCAATAGAACCAAGAATCAAGGAAGGGGAGATTATTTCCAAAAATGGAGGCAGATTCATGATGGATCTCTCTGACGGATTGGGTTCCTCTATCCTTCAAATGAAGAAAAATTACGGTCTGGGATTCAGAATTGTTAGAGACCAGGTTCCAATACATAACCATCTGTTCCATGTTTGCCAGATTTCCGGCATAGATCCGTATAATGCCATTTTGGATTATGGCGGAGACTATGAGCTGCTCTTTTCCATTGATAATGAAGGATCAGAGGAAACAGCAGCTAAATTAAGATCCATGGGGATTAATTTTTCAATGATTGGTGACGTGTGGGAAGGAGAGAATATACTGTTCGATGGTGAAAGATGGAACCCTGTCAACAGCATAGGATATGAACATTTCAGGACGATTGACTAATTTTCCAATTTCCCTTCCTTGAACATTTTCGGGTGAATTGCCTGAAAAAGAATCTGACCACCTTCATACTTGGCAAAAATTTAGGGAAATTTCTTTGATAAATGTTTATATAAGAGATTACTATATAATAATATGACAAGTTACCAGTTTAAATGCAAGGATATAGGAATGGATTGCGATTTCCAGGCATCGGCGAAGACCAAGGAAGAACTCATGCCTAAAATAGGAACACATGCAAAGAACGCACATAAAATAGAAACGATAGATGAGGCTTTGCAGACCAAGGTAAACAACGCAATAAAGAAAAGAATGTTTTTTTAATTACCCTTTTTTTTTATCTATTTAAATCGGAATTATTTTCGTTTGCTACAATAATTTTTTTTGATTAGTTAAATCTCCTTTTAAAGGAAATGGATAATATAACATCATTGATCAAAAACGGCAACGTGAATATTATAGACATCAGGCCATTTGAGGAATATCTCAAAGGTCACATTCCGGATTCTGTGCTGGCCCCATACACGAGTGATCAGTGGTTTCATGAACTATCAGACTTCATAAAGCATTCCCCAAAAAAAATTCTAATAGTAACGGATAAACTGCAAGTTTTACCATCTTTCAAGGAGAAACTTTCAGGCATAAGGGCTGATTCGGAGGTTGTGCAGTATTCTGAACTTATAAAGTTGGAAGCAATTTCTGAGGCTTCTCTGGGGGAAATAGATGTTGATACATTGATCTCTGATCAGGATAAATGGAATATTATTGATGTAAGGGAACCGTTTGAATGGACAACGGGTGTAATTCCTGAGGCTATGATGATATCCATGAATGACATCCCGAATAATCTGCCTTCTCTTGATAAAACTAAAAAATATGCAGTTGTGTGTGAGCATGGAAACAGGAGCCTTTATGCTGCAATTTACCTTGCAGATCGTGGCTTTAAAGTTGCATCAGTAAGGGATGGAATGGCTTCGTACCGGATGAAGAAGATACCAATGGATTGATTATGCTCCAAAAAGATTAGTATTCATGAGCGTATTTACCATTGTAATTCATGAATAAGGACATTGGACGAAAGTTAATTGCAATAGTTGCATCAGATCGGAGAAGTGTCAATGAATACCTGGAGAAAGATTTTATAAATGTCCTTAGCTACAAAAGAAAAATGATTTCTGAGGAAAACGTGAAACGATTTTTAACCTTGTCAAAGGAACTTGGCCTAGTATCTGAAAATGCTGGCAAGTACCAGCCAAATTTCAATGCGAAGGGGGTTATTGTACCCATAGATTTTGTTTTCACAGAGGCAGAATTATTCGAGGAAAAGGAAGATCTTAATTTCATGGATCGATTGCTTGATGCCATAACCGCCTCCGGAAAGATGTCAAAGAAAGAGGCATTAAATCAAATGAAGGAGCATCTTAAGGAATTAAAGTATATAGATAATGAAGAGAGGCTGCTTTCCATAATGATAGACAATGGAATAAAGATTGATGATTTTGTAGATGAAATAAAAGAAAGATACATGAATAATGGAAACAAATGAAAAAATAATCAAGTAAGAAGATCTTCAGAAGAACGTATCAAGATTTCCCTGCCTTCCCTTGCTGAATTGCCTCTGAAGTTCTTCTATTCCCTTTGTGATTCTATCCTCAGAGAAATTATGGGTTTCGCATAGGAATTTTAGTATCTCCTCCTTATTTGGTTCCATGAATTTCATTTCAATATCTGATACAGTCGGAGGATTCCTGAATAATTCCCTGATTTCTTCCAGGTTTGATATAAATTCATTCTTGGCGTTGAGGACATTTTCCAGGGTTCCATACTTTTTCATCAGAGAAATTGCAGTCTTAGCACCGACCCTTTGAAGGCCCTCATTAAAATCTGTTCCGATAAGGATTGCAATATCAATCAGCTTCTCCCTGCTAACTCCAAGGGATGAAAGAGTTTCGTTCAGATCAATATATTCAGGATTCACAGAAATATACACGTTCCTGCTTGAAATCCTCCTTCTGCCATAGAGAGTAAAATTTCTGAATATTCTTCTGGCACCAAAAAGAAGGCAGTCATAATCCTGTGAGATTACGCCCTGCACCATTCCTGTTGCACTCATTGAGGATGCCTGTGCCTCCCCTTCAGAAATAGCCTGCACATAGGGCAAACCCATGAATCCAAGCAGTTTTTTGCAGTCTTCAACAATCTCTGGCGTTACATAGTTAATGGTTCGCTTCAGCCTCGCAATTCTCTCGGCATCTCCTTTTTCTATAGCTTCCTCTAGATTCAGCTTGGCTTTTTCCTTGATGAGCCTCCTTTCTGCGATCGTTCTCTGCTTGAGTGGAGACGGTTTTCCATCAAAAACAAAAACCGGCTTTATCCCCTCAGCCATTAATGATATGGTCTTGTAAAATATGCCCGATAGATGCGATGTGACGTTCCCTTCGAGATCGGTGAGAGGACTTCCATCACTTTGCCGTATGCTGCTGAGAAACTGGTAGATGATATTGAAAGCATCCACAGAAACAAGATAACCGGAAAAATCACTGATCCTTGTTTCATGTTTAATAACTAAATCTGAAATATCTACTCCCATCTTATGGATTGCATGCAATTCCTATATTTAAGAGATAGAATTCGCATGATAATTCCTCCGGGATAGATCTGTGCTTCACAACCTTCAAAACTCTCTTTCCTGGGGAGAGTTTCTCAATGCTAAGGATTGTCTTGACGGAATGATTCAGGAAATAGCCACCATAAGCCTGAAAATTGCCTTTGTCAACGTCCATATAAATCTGGTTTGTTATTAGAACAGGTATATTGTGTTCAGCAGCCATGGTTCCCAGTATCGATAACTGTTTCTGCATTGAAGGTGGGCGGTTGCTTTTTTCATCCCGTTCTGCCCTGAAATGTTCTGTGAACGAATCAACGATCACTATGGAAAAATTACCCTCCTTTTCAAGCATTTTCTGGCTCTTCATTATGGAAATCTCCTGATCCTCCACACTCAAAACCCGGTAAAGATACATCCTCTGCAGAATCTCCCTGTTTCCGCCAGATATCTGGAGAAATCTCTCTGATGAGAATCCCTCAGAATCAATATATATAACATTTTTTCCGCTGTTTAAACATGATACCGCAAAATGCATTGCAAAATTTGTCTTTCCTGAGCCGCCTTCACCAAATACCTCGGTTATGACACCCTTTTCAAGCCCTCCGTTAAGAAGTGAATCTATGCAACCTATCCCCATAGGAATATGCTCTTCGGCTTGGGTCAGGTCAATCCTTTTCATCAATATCGATAAGAATTACTACGAATTAAATATGTTTAATTTTGGAAATAAATTCATCTGATTCGGAACTCTT
>JAJZXT010000030.1 GCA_021806355.1 Thermoplasmata archaeon | reverse complement strand
TGGGGAATATATCCATATCCGTTTTCAGCATGCGGAATGCCTTCTCAATATTATCCCGATTGCGGTATATGGAAAGGCATTCTAATGGTGTGTATTCACCATTGTAAACGAGCAGGAATCTTCCCATCCTGTTCTCAGCAGCGGAGATGGCGTTGTTCCTTGCCCTTGTTTTGATTCTGCCATCCTCAATCCTCCATGTGAAGTATTTCCCGTAATGAGAAGCAATGGATTCTATCGTTTCTCTCACGTTTGGCCTGATCTGTAATTTTTCAATTGCGGATCTCTTCTCCGATAGTTTCCTGTGGAAATCAGAAAGTTCGTCAGCTTCTCTTTTCCTGTCATGATAGAAGTATCCCTTAAGGTGAAGATCATCCATGGTGAACGATGCCTGTTTGCAGAATATGGGCTCATTCTCATACATGATTACATTGTCTGCACGATCCACGGTTCTTGATGCTGAAGAGAAAACGTTCTTTATCACCCTGGATACAAGGGATGCTGCTATTATGTAAGAATCATCCTTCAACAAGCTCAGGTTCTCATAGGAGAAGAATCCCCTGTCAAGTATGATCTCCATCTTCGGAATTAGTTTCCTGATGCCCTCAACGGTCCTTTTCAGGGTGACAACGTCTGGAATGCTACCGCTGTATATCTCAAAGAACAGCGGTATGTTTCTGGATCTCTCCATGACCATGCCAAGATTTATCTGCTCAAGTTCAGGGTGATCCTTTGCATGGCCGTATTCCAGTATCTCTGCCGATCCGTATGATGGCAATGATGTGATATCATACAGCAGTGAATTTCCTGGATTGATCCTTCTGATCAGATCAGAGGAGAACTGCCTGTAGAGATCCGATGAACCTATGCGATCAAGAAGATCTGATATCCGCTGCGATTTCAGATCAGCATTCATTGTTCGGGACAGCGATGTGCCCTCGAACCATGTGTCGATGGATGCCAGTGGCAGCGGGCGGACAATCTTTGATACTGCAATGGCAATGATCTCCCTTGATTCAGATTCAGTGAGATGCTTCTTCAGCATCTCTTCAATGCCCATGTCATCGATAATCTTCATTATTGGAATGAAGGGGCCATGTATCAGGCTCCTCCTTGGAAGAACGCTCCTGATCTTTCTTATCCCGCCATCATCCTTTCTGCCCACATACCTGTAGTGGTAGCTTGTGTTCCGTATTCTTGGATTGTAGTACGGTATACGCTCATACACGTATGTTTTCCCTTTCACAACCTTCTCGATTGTCTGATTCCTCGATGTAATGGTGGGAAATACCACCATTATAAATAAGCTTTTTCTTTATTCATGAGCCAATAGATTATGGATAAATCATAAATTAATGGTGGTAAAAATTCGGGAGTTCAGGTCAGTAACTATATACTATGGACAGCAGATAACATGCTCAGATCTCCCACAACTGTTTTCTTTTGAAATGACGTGGTAGCTCTCTGCATTAAATAAGAAATATCCTTTTTACCTTGTAAGCCACTTCGACTGTTTCCATATGGTCAGAAGTCCTGTGATATAGGCTACGAAGACAAGAAATAAAGCAAGCATACCGGAAAAATAGTAGGATATCTTTTTCTTATAATCCATAGTAGAAGAAATTGCTATTCCAAACACTGCAGTACTGAACAGCGATATGAAGGAAAGTACCATTCTACCCAGGAACGCTCTGTCAGATCTGAAGAATAAGCCGAGATGGTGCATGAAGATAATCGTATGGAGATACAGCATATCAGGCCTTACAAGCACAAAGAGTGAAAACGTTGCAGACTGAATGATGATCGGAAAATACCTCATAAGTGCTGTAAATATCAGGAGAATTGGAAGTATGTAGGTCATTGTGAGTTCAAAGGTGTAGAATTTACCAGCTTTCGAAGCCGTCCCATTTTTCACATCCCGGAAAAAGGCAAACCATCCAGCTCTCGACCACCTGAGGTTCTGTTTATAGTAATCACTCCAGTGCTCTCTGGGCTGAACCTCCACTCTCACTCGCGGATCACGCACGGTAAGATAACCTTTCCTGAGAACGTGAGACGTGAGCTGCCTGTCATCACCAAGCATTATTGGCTTACCCATTAATTTAAGGCCGGTAAACTCATCAGAACAGATGAAATCCTTGACCAGAGATGTCCTGTACATGGAACATTGACCGTCCAACATTATGGATTTACCCTTATGAGACATTGCTCGCAAAACAACTTCCCTTGCCCTCTCAACGAATTCCGAACCCTTCGATATTTTGGTTCCGTTGTCAACAATCTTTATCATAGGGCCCACACCTCCAACACGTTCTCCGAAGTTTTTTATGAGAGATCGGACAGTGTTTTCAGGTATTATCACATCGCTGTCAACAAACATCACGAATTCAGTTTTCACTTGAGAGACTCCGACACGCATTGCATATCTCTTGCCATTTCTTTCAGGGTAGGTGACAAACGTCCCGCCTAAAGCTTCTGTGATCCACTTGTATCTGCCATTCACCCCGTCGCCAACAACTATGAACGGAGAACCCTGCTTTGAAACACTTTTGAGAACATTTGAAAATCTATTGAAATCTTCATTGTATACAGGAATCAGGATGGTAACGTTATCTGCTCTATATCCATTATTGAATTCTGGAGGCACATAAATACAAGAATAATAAGCATTCACAAGATAGTAAAGAGCAGAAATTACTGTTGCAAGGAGGATAGCAAGGAGAATGAATGGATATATCAATTTCTCAATTGTATATAAAAATCGCCCATTAAAACTTATAGGTACATTTAGCCTCTTACATTGCAGGTTTGAGAATCTCCCACATTGTAAGCGATCAGTATAAATGGAATCATAAAAAGTGATGATCTTAAAGTGATCTTGCATATTTAGTAATGAGGGTTGAGAGTTGTTATAAGTCAGAATGCTAAAGCATACAGATGGAGAACATTTAAGTATGCTGGCTGAAATATCTGGCAACGGATTAAAATGGAACACACAATCTTCAAAAGCAGGAAACAAAGGATCAAAATTGCTTTATCCATACTTTTAGTACTGGCTTTTCTAGTACCTGGTACATCCGTATTTTCAGGAAATTCTCAATTACACCTGCACAGTATTGCACCAATACTGGCAAGTTCCTCAGGAACTGGGAAATATACCGTAACTTTCTTTGAAAGAGGATTGCCTAATGTAGGGACTGATAATGCTCCATGGGCTGTAACCTTTAACAACACAACCAAAAGGTCAGATACAAATTCAATCGTATTTTTCGTTAACAGCAGCAGGAATTATACCTTTACAATAGGTAACATTTCTGGATTTATTCCATCTCCTAAAAATGGAAGCATTTATGTCGATAATGCTGATTATGTTCAGGACATTTATTTTTCAACAGAATACCACACTGTTACATTCTATGAGACCGGTCTACCAAATGCCACACCCTGGACGCTGGAACTAAGGAATGGGAGTAAGTTAGCGATAAATAAAACTTCCGGCAATTCAAGTATCACCTTCGCACTTCTTGACGGAACATACAATTATTCTATAGCTCCAACTGCGGGGTACTACACTTCGCATGCAAACGGCAAGGTTAACGTCAGCAATGAGAATGTCAAAGTTATGATTTCCTTTACAAACCGGTACAATCTGCTTTATTTCAAGGAGACAGGGCTTCCGGTGGTTAACGGCTCAATGCCAGATTGGTCTGTAAATCTGTCTGGACATGAGGAAACGTCACAGAACTCTTCAATTCTGTTTCGGGTTCCCAATGGTACTTACCATTTCAGTATTCCCTCTGTTGGCGGTTATGTTTCAGAGTTGCCTGCAAAGACAATATATCTGAATTCATCCACATACTCAGAACCAGTGGTTTTTGTCCCTGACAAACATTATATCAAATTTATAGAAAAGAAGGGTCTTCCATCAGGAATGTCATGGGGAGTCAACGTCACCACATCCGCTGGAAGTATACATCAGTTCAGCGATAATAATACTGTGGTGTTCACAGTGAATGGTTCTGTAAGCACCATTTCTTATTCTGTTTTACCGAATGCAGGATTTTCTGCTACAGCCAATGGCTCGGGTTCTCTTAGCCTGTCCACAACTAATACAGTTGAAGAGGTCAATGTGTCATTTTCGCAATCAACTACTGCATCAGGGGTAATTTCATCCAACAGCCAGAAACCCTATGAAATCCAATTCTTTGAACACGGTCTGCCATACGGCATTCAGTACTCAGTCACTTTAAACACGTCGAAGGGAAATTTTACTGAAAGCTCAGAAAATGGAGGGCTGGTAACGTTTATTGGAGATACCAACGGATCTTATGTAGCGTGGTTTTCTTCTCAGGATGGGTTCATATCTGTACAGAGGTCAATGATAGTTAATGTTGATTCCAATTACACTGTCGTCAATCTGACTTACGTACCGGAAATGTTTGTATATTCTGTCAATGAAACTGGTCTTCCGGCGGGTGTAGACTGGACCTTATATATAAACGGATACACCTACTCGGCCGGCTTTGGTTCGGCCACGACTGGAAACATTATGACTCAGCTTGGAAATGGGACTTATTATTACTTCATTGATCCTGTGATTTATCATGGTAAAAGGTATCTGCCTTTAGTTAGATCTGGATTCTTCACAATAAATGGAAAAAGCACAAGTTTCAGCGTCCGTTTTTACCAGAATTACATAGAGACAACCTTCAGAGAGACTGGTCTGCCTGCAGGAAGTGACTGGTCTATTGAGCTGGACGGTTTGCAGTACTATTCGAATGGTACAGGTTCATTTAGCCTCAACCTGGTAAACGGGACTTACTTCTATATGGTACCTTTATTCAACGGTACGTTTGTTTCAAATAACACCGGCGGCGTACTTTCCATGAATTCTTCAGTGGTGGGATATACAAATATAACCCTGCACTTTCATTCCCTCACCCACAACTTCACCATAATGGAATCTGGGCTCCCGTCAGGTGTGTACTGGGAATATGATATAAATGGAATTATCGGTTTCACAGATCATAGTAACACCTCAGTGAGTGTTGAAAATGGAAGCGTTCAGGCCGTCATTATGCCAGTTAATGACTCTATTTCCGGTTTCACGTATTACGCGATTCCGCCTGTTTACAATATTTTACTTAATGGAAGTAAAAAAGTTGGTGTAACTTACAACGACTTCGTATATAATGTGATTCTCTCTGAGTCGAATCTACCGGCTGGAGCCATATGGTATATATACATAGATGGAACACTTTACAACTCCACTGTTTCAAATCCTGTAACCATAACCCTGGAGCTGGCCAATGGAACCTATAACTACTATATTCCGCATGTTGACACTAATTACTGGCCATCCAGGGGCAATGGAACTATCACTGTAGACGGAAAAAACATATCTGAAACTATCCAATTTGGCATCAATGATTATGCCGCAAGATTCCTCGAATCTGGGTTATCTTCCAGTGTGGAATGGAATGTGACCGTATATAATAATACAGCCAGCTTTTACCAGACTTCCTACTATAGTAGCATTGAATTCCAGCTTCCGAATGGAACATACGAGTATAAAGTGAGGTCTCTAAACTCAGAGTATATGCCGATTACAAACTCAGGAATAGTTGTAATCTATGGGGCACCGGCCACTGAAAGCGTATCTTTCATTCCAGTTCAATATAACGTTACATTCATAGAAAGTGGTCTACCCTCTGGAGTCACCTGGACTGTCAATTTTGCTGGAACCGTATATTCCAACAGTACATCATCCATAGTGATTCCCAACAATTTCAATGGAACTTATAAATACTCCATTACCAATATAACTGGCTATACGGTTGCCCCTTCATCTGGTACCGTAATAGTTAACGGCTCCAACGTTGTCGTTCACATTTACTTTTCTTCAACAACCAGCAAGGTCTCTCCTCCACCTCCCCCAAGCAAAAGCAGTGGATTCCATCTGCCAGGTTATGCTCTTATTGTAATAATAGCGGTTGTCATTGTTGGTGCTCTGATTGCAGGGCTTGTAATTATGCAA
>JAJZXT010000103.1 GCA_021806355.1 Thermoplasmata archaeon | reverse complement strand
TATCCTTCTCGATAATCTTTATTTTACTATCCATTGTTGCGTTATAACTTACAAATAATTAATGTTATCTTTGTCCTGAAAAGATAGCCAGAAAAATAAAATTGTGATGGTTATGCTCTGCCAGCAGCTTGTTCCTTTCCCTTTTTATGTCTGTAATACAGATAAATGAGAACCAGGAAAAAAGCCCCAATGCCAACATATGTATAATCGTTAAACGCACCAAGAATATCTCTCCACCTTGAACCCAATATAAATCCGAGGTAAACCAAAACACTATCCCAGATGATCGTGCCAACAAGCGTGTACAATGCAAACGTTGAGAATTTCATTCTTGCAATACCAGCTGGAATTGAAATGAATGTCCTGAAGATGGGTGTCATCCTGGTTCCGAACACTGAAATCTTTCCGTATTTCAAGAACCATCTGTGTGTTATCTTAACCGTATTTTCATCCAGACCCACATATTTTCCAAATTTAAGTATTGCTGGTTCCCCGCCAAAATATCCTATGGCATATGCAATTGAGGCTCCGACAAGATTCCCCGTTGTTCCGGCGATAATTACTAAAATATATGCAGGAACAGGTCCAAATGATGGCAGGGCACCTGTTATAGCAAGATATCCTCCAAATGCCATTACTACCTCAGATGGAACTGGAAGGAGCAGGCCCTCAAGGAGCATGAGGAAGAATATTCCCGGGTAACCTATCGCCTGAATAATCGCTATGATATCAGATATAACGATATCAAGAATGCTGGTTATGAAGGAAACCATTTCAGTCTTCCCCTACCTTTGCAAGATATTGGGGTCCGATCATCTGCTTTATTTCTTCATCAGGCAATGAGAATTTTCTCTTTTTTATATCGCTCTCCAGCAGCATGAGTTCAGACAGTTCATCCGGGTATCCATCAGCATATACAATTTCTACAATTCTTGCGTTCATCAGCATCTTTGCGCACACAACGCAGGGATGCGTTGTCGTATAGATCAATGAATCCTTGATGCTTACTCCATGCACTGCAGCCTGAATTATGGCGTTTTGCTCAGCGTGCAATCCCCTGCATAATTCGTGTCTCTCTCCAGAGGGAATATTCATGTCATCCCTTATGCATCCAACAACGTCGCAATGTGCTGTATTACTTGGGGGGCCGTTATATCCGGTCGCAAGGATATTTCTATCCCTCACTATAACTGCTCCAACTTTCCTTCTGATGCAATTTGATCTGGATGCAGCCAAAAATGCCATTCTCATAAAATATTGATCCCAGGTGGGCTGTTTACCGTTCATTTTTTAAAACATCTTTCATTTAAAAAGAATGTTGAGGTCACTCAACATCAAGAATTGCCTCGCGCTTCTTTCCTTTATTCTTAGATCCTTGCGGGGAGTCCATATCAACGAACCTTCCCTTTAATTTTTCCATGACTTTTGGCAAGGTTGTATATTCCATCTCTTCATCTGGCAGTCTGTGCGGTTCAAATGGACCCATTCTCCTGATGTAGTCTGCAATATCCGAGGCAAGTTTTCTGGCGCCATCGAAAGCTGGATCATCGAACATATCCACAGGTCCCGTCAGTTTTCCATCCTTGTAAACGAAGCCTAATGCCCCAACCTTTGGAGGACCATCAAACCTGGACATCTTTGAATATTTCAATCCCACCGGCATCAAGGGGCCATTGAATGATCCTCTCATCCAGCCGGAAACCAGATATGGATGCGAGAAAGCCTCCATCGCTTCACCTGAAGCTGGCAATCCTGACTGTATCCTGACAATAGCAGCAGGGTCATCTTTTCCAACATATTCCCCCGCAATAAAGGATAGTTTATCGGTTGTCACTACTGCAACATTTTCATCAGGAAGCTTTTGATGTGTTTCCCTGGTTAACACCCTCTTTATGACATATCTGCTTTTTGAGCCTATGAGTGATATGATATCATACATTTCTTCGGGGGCATTCAAGTAAACATTCCTTCCCTCTATTATATCCCAAATTTCGAACTTGAACCCCTCATGCATGTTATTGTCAATGACAAGACCGGGGGTATTGAACGGATCAGCAAACATTTTAAAAATTGGGTAATTAAATGCTCCTGGTTCAGTTTTATCCATCATGTATACGATGAATGGTTCTGATTTTCTTGGCGTGATTTCCATTTCAGCGATGCCTGGACCCATCCCCTTAATATTGCCGGAAAATGAATCCTTGAGCAAATCCTGCCCTGCGCCATAAAGGCCCAACTTCTTTGCAACCTCAGTTCCTGACTTGAAAGCGTCCCATGCAAGTCCGTGAACTTCTTTCGCATTTATCCCCAAATTATGGGCCATCGTTATCTGTATATCATCCCCAATGCTCGAAATGTGAAAATCAGAAATAATACCCTTCCCGTGATCTTTCACATGATTTCTAACCTGGTTTACTACATCCTCGTGGACAGTGGTATGGCCCGGTAGGCTACCAATATCTGCCTTTATATGGCTCAATGTAACTTTCATCAATCATTAATAGCTAATTCCTATTAATAAATTATCTCGTTTTCAATTTCACAGAGGGAACCATAAAGGCTTAACATCCAATAGATCCGCGAGAATATAACCAGCCAAGAAAATCTCTTTTGGAAATAGATTTTGCACGTTCGTGCCTTCCATCTGGGAACGGGCATTTTCCTTTTGGAAGGATACCTTAAGAGCTGGAAAAACGAGCAAAAAAAGTGGAGGTATAAGTAATTCCGCATGCTTCACCTGATGCTTATTTGAATCAGGAATGCAAGTGCAACATTTTGATCATGCCAATAGAAAGAAATGGCATTATCGTATCAATGCAAACGCACAAAAAATATCAATAAAAATCAAAAAAATGGGTATAAACGAGTTCTTCAACTCATGTGGGAACAATTCTCACTACGTTGCTTCCCCTTACGACTACCATTCCTAGTTTCTTAATGGCGGTATCTGAATTTTCCTCGACATCGTCCATTACCATATTCATGTATTCATCGTAACCTGTCAATACGCCCTGAAGTGTTCTGTTGTCTTTCAATAGCAGTATGACCTTCTTGTTCAGGCTTTCCTCAAGCAGTTTCATTGGCATTATCATTTTTTTCACCTAATTATATTCTTCTCCATCCACGTTTTCTTCTCTGCTCATTATGACTTGAATGAGGCCCTTTAAAACCTCTTTCACATCATCGAGCTCTCTTCTCATGTTGCTTAATTCCGTTGTCAATTTTTTAAATTCGACTACATCGTTATTTTCTGTTTTCAATTTTCCCACCAAAATTAATCATTTCTCCATAATCACTTGCGATTTTTCTCTGTTCGGTCCTCTCACAGTTATCGCAGTACAAGGTCCCGTTTTTGATCAACAGAAATTCACGGCATCTCGTGCATCTTGCCTTGACTACTCCCAGATTTCTGCCCATCAGTCCCAGTTCAAAATTCTGTCCGATCCTGAGAACACTCGCCCGGATATAATCACCCGTTCTTATGTTTGGTATTTCAGATTGTCTCCCTCTGTCACCTTGTCCAAACCTGATATAGCCTTCTGCAGTATATGGCGTAGTACCTATTTTTTGATCCTCATACCCTCCAATTTTTACGATAGCCTGCCGTTGATCAACCTTGATAACCTGTCCATAGCATATATCGCCAATCTTTGGTTTCAGCCTGATTTTTTCAGTTTTAACGTATACAATCATCCTGCTGTCGTCTTTCATCATCTTTCCAAAGGCTAGCGATCTGACATAACCGTTTATTTCAACTGTATTAACGCCTGGAACATATTCCTCTGCAGATGAAAGAACTTCACCGGGGAAAACCATTCTGTCTTTTTCCTGATCCATATTTAACCAACTTAATCCCAATTTAATATTAGTATAATGAAGCTAAATCATAATTTACCTATTAATATTTTTGAATCAGTTTTCATCTGCATCATCGGACATGAGGTATTGATGCATTTTCGAAATTGTGGATAAAGTGATTCCGGCCAAAAAGAAAATAGTTATTGGAAGTTTGTAATCACACTCTGTGATAATGGACGAAGCATTCTTTGGCTTTGCTAGAACCGGTAAATTTAACGATAAGAATTATCCTTTCTTCCTCAACTGGAATGAAGATCTCTCAGCAGGGAAAATATTCTCTGTTTTGGGGGAAGAAATGAAGGAAAAATTAAAAGTCAAATCTGGTAAACAGGAAATAAAAATAAGCCAATCAGACAATATTATCATGGTAGAAGAGGCAGATTTGCTTATTCAAAGGCCCAAATTATTCGTCGATGCGATTATGGAAATAAACCGTCAAAATAAATTCAGGCGTTTAATTTACACGCCATTAATTGGAGATCCCTATCTCTTTCCGATCCTTGCTTTATTGGGTGTCTCTATTCAGGATAATTTCATTTCGGATATGGATGGAATCGAGAAAATTGCATATAGAACATTGGGAAGAATGAAAACTGAGAGAGATTCCAGGGAAGAAAATTCAAGATTTCTCCTCAATATTTCTGAGGACATACAAAACTCAATAAGAAATTCCACGCTGTTCGATATAGTGGAAAAATTCAGCATTTCGTCGAAAGCGGTTGAAATCTTCCGCATCCTGCTAAACGATTATCAAAGTGATCTGGAGGAGGTATTCCCAAGAAGAACCCAGAAAATCATGGCGTCATCCAACCTTTCCCTTCTGAGGCCGGATATTACAAGATTCCAGGATTATATGAAAAATTCATATGAGAAGCCAGATGCCAGAACCATTTGCCTCTTCCTGCCCTGTTCTGCAAGAAAACCGTACTCAGAGTCCAAATCCCATAAGCGCATATTTGAGGCAATTGGGGACTTGAGAGATTATATCCACGAAGTCATATTAACGTCACCAATAGGAATCGTGCCGAGGGAACTCGAAGAGACATATCCGGCTGCCTTTTACGATATTCCCGTCACAGGGCGTTGGTCAGGGGAGGAGCAGGCAATGCTGTCAGGCATTCTGAAAGGGTATCTAAATCGAAACAGATACGAGAAGTCCATTGCATTTCTTACAGAAGATTATATGTTTGCAGCGGAATATCTGCCAGAGGGTACTGAAATTATTGAATGGAATAAGAAAAATGACAGCTCTTACAGCGAATTGAGGAACAGGATCGCGCAATATGTAACCGAAGCCATGCCGACTAGAGCAAGGGAAGGCATGAGGGAAAAATTCAACGCAATAATCGATTACCAGTTTGGAAAATGGCTTTTGCCATATACATCGAAAGGAAAAATAATACGGAATTACAACCAGTTCATGCTTGTAATCGATGGAAAACCTTCACTGATTTACCAGCAGGAAAAGGGGAAGATGGCAATAAACAGGAATTTTACGGCACCTTTCATTGAAAATGGCAAATTCCTGGTTGAAATAGATGATTTCAAGCCAACAGCAAACATTTACGCAGTTGGAATACTGTCAGCCACCCCTGAAATTAGAACTGAAGACGAGATTGTTCTGCACCATGCCGGCCAAGCGAAAGGTGTTGGGACGGCAAAAATGCCTGTATCTGCAATGGTGAATCTCAGTAAAGGTGTGGCAATAAAAGTCAGAAATTGATGTCTTCTGAAACAACCTGACGAAATTTTCTGATAAAACATTTATTAATAAGTTAAAGCTATTACAATTGATAATAATGTCGGAGATATCGCCAAAGGCTGTGGCAATAATTGTAGCTGCTATTATAATAGCCTCTTCATCATTCTTCATATTTCATGTCTCATATTCCACAGAGATACCAAACCTAAAGTTGCCAAAATTACATCCACCGCAAATTTTTGCACAGGAGAGCAAGTTGTTCGCTGGTTCCCTGTTGGGAACATCATTTTCATTTGTATCCAATGCAACATTTACCCTCGAAGGATATCTGTACTCGAATGCCAATTCGGGACACACTCCATTGGGGAATCGGAAAGCATACGTTTATGTATTTCCGTGGGTCGATGAGGTAACAACCAACAGCAACGGGTTCTATTCTGTAACCATGCTCCATTACGGATCATATACCGTTGGATATACCGTTCAGAATTATTCCGAGCCAACTGCATCATTCTCGATAATTCAGGGAAATTCTATTTGGCAGAACATAACACTTTCTCCTGCGAATTTTTATAAGACAACAGGCAAGACGGTGGCAACAAATGGATCCACAATTTCCAATGTTCTTATTATATTTCATGCATTCTTTGGGAAT
>JAJZXT010000041.1 GCA_021806355.1 Thermoplasmata archaeon | reverse complement strand
TGTTTGAAGGTTCCAGATCTGGATCAACCACCATAAGGAACCTGCTTGCTGCCCTCCCGGAACAGGAAGATGGCAAATCCCATGACACCATAATATGGGACAGGGGGAACATGTCAGCGAAGAACGCGAAGGATGTCGAATCCGCGGGATGGGATCTGATATCGGGAATACCCAAGAGCGTGAAGCAGATCAGGGATATTCTCTCCGAAACAGGGATCAGGACAATACCACAGAACATAACCAGGAAAGCGAAGACCGGCCACATATATTCGGTACTGACCCATGGAATGCTTTACGGCAGTGAACGGAATATCGCAGTATACCTTAATCCACTGAAGGCATTGAATGAAAGCGATGAGAGAAACGGGGAGCTTTCCAGGATCGGGAAGGAACTTGACATTCTGTCAGAGAAATGCATGGAATGGGATGAGGCAAGAATTCACACCGAGATATCCCGTATTGTTGGGGAATGGGATCAGTATATCAGCGTGAGGATAAACAGGAAAGAGGGAAAGAGGATAGAGTGGAGATACCACTCACAGGCGATAAACGCATCGGAAAAACTGGATGGCAAATCTGCAATATTATGCACCGATCCATCACTCTCAGCTTCCGAGATTGTCAATATGTACCTGGAGAAGGATTTCGTGGAGAAGGTATTCCGCACAATGAAGAGTCAGGAAGAGATCGTTCCGGTCAGGCACAGGCTGGAGAGAAGGGTAAGGGCATATGTCTTCGTCATGGTCACTGCTTACAGACTCATTGCATCCCTTGTATATTTCCTGAGGGAATCGGGAAATAAAGATCCATGGGAAACCATGCAGAAACTTCTTGATTCGCTGTCAAGGGTTGAGAGGATGGAGATCACATTTGGGAGAGAGCACAGAATATGGTATCTCAATCTCAGACCTGAAACATCCGGATTGTTAAAGAAGATCGGCTACGGAAAGCTGTTTGACGAGAAAAAAGCGGCATAAAAGTGTAATAGGTAAAACCTGTCGCTAGTCAGGTCATGATTCACCATTCCTTTCAATTCTTATCAATGACAGGGAATTGTAGAAATCCTTTCTTTCCCTTTCCGCTATTGATGATATCAAGATTCTTGGTTTATATTTCATGAAGATTTCCACCGGAGAATCCTGGTCAATTTTCTTTGAGAGTAGATCCTCTCTAAATTGTTCCCTGTCAAAATCGATTTGTCCTTCGAAGGAACCCGACAGGTATGACTTAGGTTCTGGTATGAAATATCCTCGTTCTCTTTTTAATGCCCCTATATTCTTGAGAATTCTTTCACTGTTCCTGGATATCTTTTCTCTCCTCGGAAGCAAATACCGTCCATGCAGGTCCATATCGGCTAGCAGCTCTTGATCGGCGGAGACAATAGAGAGATAGTCAATATGTGGATTATTTAACTGTATCTTTCCGTCAAGGAATAATTTCCTCATAAAACGGGCCTCATACTTGTCCCTTACCTCAAGAGATCTCCTGATTTCTTCCTGTTCCTGGATCCTTATCTGGATCTGCTCATGCCTTTCCCTCAAGATTGTGAGTTCAGTTTCGAGCTTGATGATTTTCTTTTCTAGGTCTTTCAATTCATAATCCTGTGCACCTTGAACCGATTCGATGGCTTTATTCAGGAATTCTGTCAGGTTTATCCCATTTCCCTTTATGAAATCCCTGTTCTTCCTTGTGAGCTTGACACTTGTTACGTCCCTAATTTCATCTGGGTTCTTTAGGGGTCTTCCCGGTCCGCTCATGAGAAATCACTTCCCTTTGCTCTTTTCTTCTTTTCTAGAAATAAGTGAGTGTGTAAGTAAGTAAAGTAAATAATAATTAAATATATTATATATATAATTAATTCTGGTAAACTTAGTACTACACTGAGTTTTTCCCCTATCACTAAAAATAATTTCGTATTACGAAATTCACTGGAGCCCATTATTTCCTGCCTCCGCTAAAACATTGATGGCATAATTCTCCAGTATTACTGAAATCCAATATTCGATTTTTCCCTTCGAATCCCAGAAAATATCCCTTTCTATCCCTGTCAGCCCTGATAATAATTCCTCCCTCTCCTTCAACAGAAGATTGAATCTTGCCTGATTGAGTAGTTTCCCAATTCGCTCGGAAATAAGTGTGGACAATCCTCTTTTTAACACCCCAAGTTCCTCCTTCATTTGTAGGAATGAGTCGATATCCCTCCTCTGTAGATCAGATGATGTCTCTTTCGCAAGGAATGCTATTCTTCTTGAAATATGAGAGAATACCTTGATGTTTTCCTTTCTTATCATCCTGGAACTCATTTCAATTCTCAGCGCCTGCCTGAGCTCATCCATTTCAGTCATCTTTCAAACCTCCTGTGCCAGTTTTCCACGTATCTTTCTCTTTGTGCGTTTTGGGAAGGATCCGGGAACATGAAAAACACCCTGATTTCAAAGATTCCATGTTTGTCCTGGATTATTGTGGTTTTTTCCTGATGCTTGGAAGCAAAATCATGCAATCCCTGGACAGCAGATCTAACGTCTCCAGAGAAAATTTGCAAGACGTCTTCATCCCTGGAGGATAATATCTCTCTTGACCTGTCCTGATAGAGGAGAAGTACAAGGGCATTGATGAGCTTTCCCTGATAGGCGTTCATTCTATCTCCTCCAAGATATCTCTTGTTTTTGTGGCTTCCGGGAATTTATGGATAACCTTTTCAATAGCTTCTTCTGAAAAGCCAAATTCAAATGGCGAATTTATGGGTAAAATCTTTGAATTTTTTTGGAAGCTGAGAATTACAGGCTCAGCTTCCTGTTCCTCAAATCCCCCCGCGCCCGCTTCTAGTGCTCCATTCTCGGAGCAAGGAGGAAGAACCCAAAAATGCCCTCGGCAGAATCCTTTGAGTTCTTGAATTCAATAGAAAGGGGATAATCATCCTTGAAGCTTAATTTTAATTCCTCTGAGTTTCCCAGTGATTTCACGATGCGCAGCAGATAGTCGAGAGGATATGAACTCTTTACCTCTGAATTGCAATTAAGTTCTCCAAGCTCTGATTTTTGAAGAACCAATTCGGAGTCCTCTGACTCAGATGCAGATCTTGCCCTAAATTCATCCGGTTTCATGATCAGTTTGATGGCGTCGGAAACATCCTCAGCGGCCTTCAGGCCCCTTTCAAGTTCCACTTTCCTTATTACAACATAACTCTCACTGTGAATTGATGGTACCTTTGGTGTTGTCACAGAAGAATTATCCAGCAAGGGGATGCTCTTGCTTATTGAACCTATCCTGAATTTCAGTCTTTCGTGCTCTTTTACGATTACAATATTCTCATTTGATGAGGCTAATTTTATGATGCCTTTGAGCTTATCCACGTCCACTGCCAGTTCATCCTCTTGATCCACGTCATACTCAATAAATGCCTCCCTGTTGAGTTGCATATCAATCATAGCAACATGGGCACTATCAACTGCCTTGACGTTCAACCCTTTTGAATCAAGTTTCAGTTTTGCTTCTGAAACCACAGTGTTCAATAGATCTATTATCTCCCTGAAATTCTTTATAGAAATCGTTAGTTTTGTCAATATTATCACTTTCCGCTTGTGTAGGTGTATTATACAAGCAGGTATTAATTATTTTTCTTTTTTGATGCACATATCTGTATCAGATTTGATACAATAACGAAATTTAGATTCATGATAGCAATTCTTAAATTACCTATCCCAATGATAACAGCGATGATAGATACCAAGGTACTTGACGATAAGAACAGGCAACTCGTGGTTTCCATGAGTTCTGATTATCCAATTTTCAAAACAGCACGAAAACTCAATATAAGCTTCTTTGGCGGGGTTCTCTTTGATGAAGATGATGTCAAGCTGGTAATGTATCTTGAAAAACCAAAAGACTTCAAAAGGGAAGATACAATGTTTCTTTCTAATATCCTCCACAAGGATATGGGCAATTTCCTGATAGTTACCGACTCCTCAGATAATTTTTCCGAATTAAAGGCACTGGGGCAGGCGCTCCGAATCAGGTCTGTAGTTCTTGATACAATTCATTTTATGGATGGAAATGTGGTTGCATATCTTAGATACTTCATGGCGGATGAACCCCTCATTACAAAAATGATTACATTTTCTTCAAAATACGTCCCCGGGTTCTCCCTGCAATACTTGGGAAAAGGGGATAAGTTTATGGAACTTTTTTCGAAATTCAACAGTTATGCAAAGGTGTCGATTATCTCTATCTCGTACAACCCTGAACCGATCAATAATTCAGAAAAAATGGAACAAAAAGATTATATCATGGAGGTAAAATACGCAGAAAAAGAAAAGATTGTTTGTGTTTACCAATCAAAGGAAGATATATCCAACGAAAGGATCCACAGAATCAAGGGAGAAGCCGAATTCTTTTCTGGCGAGGTGCTTGATGAACGACTGAGAGAACTTCTCTCATTCCTCACGATAGAAGATATCCTGACTTTCAGGAGGGTTGTGAGGTTTCAAAAAGGAAAATATGACATTGATTTTTATATCTTAAAATCTGCCCAGGATCTATTTCTCAAGAACGTGGGTAAATTTAATGAGAATAGCAAAAGTGGAAAGCTGGAAATTACAAACGTTAAGGGTGTTGATAATGAGGGATAACGTTTTTTATAGTTTAACGGTTAACCCTATGTGAAAGCATTATTTATTGGTGGATCAGGATACTTGGGAAAAGAGTTAATGAACAGGCTTGGCTATGATGAAACAGCCTATCTTTCCAGAAATAAGATTGCGGATAATGGCTATTCTAAGTTTGATTGGATTGAGGGCGATATCACAAAATTGGAAGACGTCCAGAGCATAGTTAAAGGCTATGATGAGATATTATACCTGGCAGGTACAGATTCCAACAATGAGTCTGAACTTTTTGAGATAAATGTAAAAGGCATAAAAAATGTGTCGGCTGCAATCAAAAAAATCGACAAAAACCAGCGATTGATTTATTTTTCATCCATAAACGTCCATTACGGGCAGAATGAATTCCTGAGATCAAAAAGAACAGGGGAAGACAATGCGAGCCTCATAAAGAATCACCTTATTCTGAGAATGTCTTTCGCATTCGGCGGCAAAGAAGATAAGTTTGTCAGGATGATAAAGGAAATTCTGGGGAAAGGAGTAAGAACCTTTCCGGAAGGGGGACCTATCTGTCCTGTTCACGTCAATGATCTCGCAGCTACGATCAAGTCATCTGCAGCAATAACAGGTGCCATAGATGTCAACTCAACAGATATGATCAATTTCGTGAATTGCATGAACATTGTTGCCAGAAAGGAGAAATTTCCTGAAGTAACTGCGAAATCAGGGTTCTTTTCGAGAAATCTTGGCGAAAAGATATCGGAATCTGGATTTCTTGATCCAATCATGCTCCACAGGCTCACTCTGAACTACTATAGAGAAACAAGCTCGGTCAAGCGTTTTATAAAGGAGCCAATAAAATTTGAGGACTACGTGAACTCAGGGTATTTGCCCTAGAGCATCACGTGGCCTATCGCTTCTCTGTAGATAAAAACACTCAATTTTCCCAGATAATTTACCAGATAATCACTTATTGAATTCTTGAACCTTATATCCTTCTTGCAGGAAATAAGATGAACTATCGCCATTTCCATAAATGCATGTGCACTGAGCAAATTTGAAGCCCTCTGATCTCCCTTGCTCATCTTATCTTTCATGTCCAGCCAAACCTCATCGGCGTGATTCAACTGTTTTCTCTGGTTATCCGGGAGTACTGAATCAGGATCGGTGATATTCTGGAAAAGGGTGTCGGCCATATCCAATATTTCCCTGGTGGCCTGCAGTCGGGTGCCGGATGCTACAGCCATCCCGAGCGATGCCATGGCAAGTTTCATCTCGGCGATGTAAAGAAAGTATTCGTGTGAAGCTTCGATAACCTGATCAATTGCTTCACAGTATCTATTCTCCTGGTTGGTTATTTCTGGTTCATCTGCCATTGTACATAAATATGCCTTAGAACTTAATATTTTTGAGTTCTCATTAGCGAAATTGTGCTTCGCATTCAGCAGAAAAAGAGCAGCTGAGTGAATTCTTAAGTGCCGCAGCACGCTTCTCCTTCTCGAACCACACAGATTTCTGCCAGCATATAGGGTGGATGATTGTTGATAGCCCCCTTTGAAAGGCTGAATCATCACCTCCCAACTATCCAGTAGATCAAAGATTTATTCTGTCAGATGATTGTCGGACATGAATC
>JAJZXT010000161.1 GCA_021806355.1 Thermoplasmata archaeon | reverse complement strand
TAAACCACATAAGAGGGAAGACCGGCATTTATCTGGGCAAAACCGAACAGATAGGTGAGTATCATAGGTATAAACGACGCAAATGAAACATTCCTCAGGCCAAGGTAATTATTCACAATAACTATAATAATTGAGGCAAGAAGAAACATGAAGGCACCCGATGCAAATCCTATAATTATAGACATATACGGGAAGGCCGGTGTAAGCGTGAAGCCACTCTTATAGCTGAACAGCAGAAAAGTGAAGAGGAGCATGAATGCAGAAAGCATCCCGCCGATTATTGAAGTACTTATGGCAAAGCTGGTGATATACCCCGAAGGTTTTAGGGTGGTGAACCTGAATCCATATGCAAGGGAAGAGTTGCCGTAGTAAATGGAATAAGCAACGCTTGTAGCCATGGTACTTGTGGAAACCAATCCAAGCAATCCAAACCATATTGACGCATTATAGATGAAATATATCTTCTGGTCAGGGAAATTTGTTCCGAAGACGAAGGCACCCATGAATATCCAGAATAGCATGAAGAGGATTCCCCACCCCCATATATTCTTGTTTTTGAGCAGGGATTTGAGGAAGTACTTGCTTATCATCAAGCCACCTCATTCAGGAGGGAATTGAAATTCCTTGCCGCAGATATCGACACTTCCCCCTCACCTCTTGTAATGGAAAACGTGCCATAGCTTGTTTCCATCACGGACAGATTATTCGGTGAAATGCCCCTATTGATGAAGAGATTCCTGACATCGTTTGCCTCAAATTTTCCAAACAGTTTCCCCTCCAGCATGAAGTAAAGGGACCAGCCGTTGAGCTTGCCAAGAATATCGAATTCGTGCGTGTTGAGAAGGATTTCCGATTGATAATCGACCAACAGCTTTGTCAGTTTGATTCTCCTCATTTGATCTATATTCTCAAAAGGTTCGTCAAGAAGAATCATTTTTGATCCTGTTGCTATGCATAAGAGGTTGCAAACAAGCTTCTGCTGCCCGGTGCTCAATTCATAGAGCATCTTATCCAGCGTTTCTTCAAGTTCGAAATCTGAAATCATTTTCATTACTAGATCAGCATCGATTCCCTTGATCTCCGAATAGAGTTTTATCGTGTCGCCGGTTGACATCCTCATCAACCTGTAAACGTCGGAAAGATTTGTGGAGACCCTCAACTCATTGGTTATATTCTTTATATTTCTCCCAAAGAGGAGAATACTGCCAGATTCCACGGGAGCCAACCCGACGATTGCCTTTATAAGTGTTGTTTTTCCGCATCCGTTGGGGCCCACAATGGCAACCTTCCCACCTTCAATGGATAAATTGGCACCATCAACCGCTTTTCTCTTATTTCTCCCGTATCTGACACTAATACCGTCTACTTGAAGCATTATACTTTATGATTTGTCTGAATATATATACCCGGCAAAGTTCAAGAATTGTACCTTCAAAATTATGATAGGATTAGGCAAAACTCGGAAAATAAATAAAAAGATTCTTATAAAAAATTGCGATGTGTGCAACTTCCAGGTGAATTGTTGGTTAAAATTGTAATAGCATTTGGTGGGAATGCACTTTTAGAAACCACCGATAAGAGAGATTATGGGACGCAGGTTATCAGGGCATACAGGGCATTTTACAACATCTCTGAAATAATATCAATGGAAGATGTTGTGATCACGCACGGAAACGGGCCGCAGGTTGGTGATATATTGCTGAGAAACCAGATTTCAGATGGGTTGCCTCCACCAATGCCGTTGGATTCTTGTGGTGCGATGTCCCAGGGTCTCATTGGCCAGATTATGCTCGAGGCGTATGAAAAGGTAAGGAACGAGAAAGGCATTTCAAAGGAAGCAGTGGTTACCGTTACCAGATCCATAGTGGATCCTGCGGACAAGGCATTCCTCGAGCCTACCAAACCAGTGGGCGCTGTTTTTTCTGATGAAAAGGCGAAGGCGAAGATGGATGCGGATGGCTGGAAGATGGTCAAGACGGAAAAGGGTTGGCGAAGGGTCGTCCCATCGCCGATGCCACTGGAAATCGTTGAGAGAAATGCCATACTATCCCAGCTTAGAAGCGGCTTTTTGCCAATATGCACGGGAGGGGGTGGCATTCCTGTTATAAAGAAGGATAAGACTCTCACCGGCGTTGAGGCGGTTATAGACAAGGATCTTGCATCGTCTGTTCTTGCGAGTTCAATAGAGGCTGATAAACTTGCAATCCTGACCGATGTAAAAAATGTCTATATAAACTATGGAAAAAGTGATCAGGCTGCACTTTCAAAACTAACAATAAATGAAGCGAAGGAATATCTCGAAAAGGGATTCTTCGGCAAGGGCAGCATGGAGCCAAAGGTGAAGGCAGCCATAAGATTCATCGAAAAAGGGGGAAAAGAAGCAGTTATTGGAAATCTTTCCGATGCCCTGAATGTCTTGGAGGGAAAGTCAGGAACTGCATTCACGCGCTCATGAACTACTCAATGGGCTGAACAAATCTTTTCCGTCGTACATTATCTTCCTTAATTTTTCCATATATCTCAACACTTCAAGGAGGCGTTCATGGCTGATATCAAGATCGAATGATTTTTTGAGTTCGGATCTGATCTGTTCAAGCGGCATGCCTTGCTTAAGTATCTTTCCTGTAAGGTTCATCACGTCTTCAAACACGTTCCATGGAAATATGAACCATGTCCACTGGGAATCGCTTATCTCCCTTGCGAAATAGTCAGGCTTGAATTCTGAATGCGTTATGTGAAGCATTGCTGCTGTTTGGACGCTCTTAGGGGATTGTGACTTCACATAATCCACGGCAACCTTCATGCTCTGGCCGGTATCGGTGATATCGTCAACGATGAGAACGTTCATTCCTCTTATGTCTGAGGAAAGCCCCTGCCTGAGGGTTGCAGTTCCATCCTTCGTTGCGGTAAGTCCCCAGTGTTCCGTTTTAATCGAATAAAGCTCCTTTATGAGGAGCTTGTCTGATATCATTCTTGCGGGAACAAGCCCACCCCTTGAAAGTCCGATGATGGCATCTGGTATTGGATTAGATATGATTTTGTCTGATAAGTTTCTGCACCAGTCTTCTATTTCATCCCATGTTACTATCCTTGCCCTGAATTCCATTGTAACCTCGAATCACTTTATTTTATTACACTTTTCCTTTTTTGGAATTGATCATTCGGGGATGGAAACTGGGTTTGGTTTTTTCACATCATTTGCAACCCTTATCCACTTTCTCTTCCCCAGGACCTCATGTGCGGAAAGCGATAATACGGCCGCTACTGCAAATGCTGCAGCAGATATCATAAACACGGTGAAATATGCGGCAGGAGTTGGGAGTGATGCATAAATTGTCACTTTCCCGACAACGCCTACCACATAAATTGCGGTAATGGTTGACATTATCGAGCCTGCAATAGGTGCCCCAATACTGCTTCCAACATTCCTGAATGTTCCGTTCATTGCCGTTGCCAGACCCATATCCTTTGGATTCACAGTAAGAACTATGAGGTTTATGAGCGAAGCATTCATAAGGGAAATTCCGCCACCTGTAAAGAACTCAAAAAGCAATATCTCATCGTAACTGGTGCTGAAGGCAATCGCAAGAAATGCCATCGCGGACAAGGTAGCGCCAAGTATTGCAAGAGGTTTAACTCCTGTCCTTGAAACCAGTTTTCCAGTAACTATGGCGAGGAAGAAAACCCCAAGGGCAAATGGAACCAACGACAATCCTGTTCCAAGAATGGAAAGCCCAAATCCTGACGGGGCATGGAGCTCAAACCGATATGTCAAAGCCTGCATTGCAAGGAACATTCCCATACCAGATATCGACAGGATGATGTTTGCCACCATCACATTTCTCATGGAGAGAAGTTTGAAGTGCAAAATCGCCTCTCCTCCAGCCATGGAATACCTTCTTTCATACAGTAAAAGAGGCACCAGAAGGGTCAATCCCAGTGTAGCAAGCACCATAGTAGAGGGCGAATACCATCCCCAGGACGGTCCCTCGGAAAGTGCGAATACTACGGAAGCCAATGAAACTGCAAGAAGGATGGCACCAATAAAATCAATCTTTACCTCTGGCCTCCTGAATCTTGATTCCTTTACCATAAAAAACGTGGCGATTGCCAGGAATAGAAGGAATGGAATGGCAGTGTGGTATGTCATTCTCCATCCAAAATCATTTGATATAAGGGAACCCAGTGGAAGGGAAACTGCGAATCCTACTCCAAACATAGCGCTTATCAATGCCTGTGCCCTTGGAACTATCTCCCTGGGAAATTCTTCCCTTACCAAACTCATTCCCAATGGCATGATAGTGAGGCCGATTCCCTGAATTGTCCTGGCTGCTATCATAAAATTGTAAGTGGGTGAAAAACCAGTGACACCCACAGAAACGCAATAAATTACCAGAACAATGATGAGCATCTTCTTTTTCCCATACAAGTCCCCTAATTTTCCTATAACGGGAGTCAGTGCAACCCCCCCAACAAGATATGTGGAAAGGAGAAGGCTCGCCTGGGCAGTGGAAATTTTAAACTGGCTCTCAATCGCTGGCAACGATGGGGTTAGCATGCCTTCAATATACATCACGATCAGGACAAGTCCTGCAAGGATAAGCATAACACGCAAAGCATATTTTGAGTCAAATTCCTCATTCGAAATAAAATTTTTATTTTCTATTTCATCAGTTTCCGTCATGATCACCCTGCCTCTGTATTTTTCTCTCTACTGAGTTATGTATCAATACTGTAAGCTCTTTCAGAAAATCAAGCATCGCGTCCAAATCATGGTTGGGCATCTCACTGAGTGATTTTTCGATAAGGGCCTGATTCTGGCACTCAATCCCCTTTACAAATGCCCTCCCTTGATCTGTAAGCCGTACCATTACAACTCTTCTATCTTTCTCATCGTGCACTCTCTCTATTAATTCATCTGACTCAATCGAATTCAGTATTTCGGATGCTGTCGGAAGGCTGATACCCAAAAGCTGCGATATATCAGAGGTTTTCCTTTCGCCATGATAATTCAGGAACTTCAGGAGGAAGAATTTTGGGACCGTTAACCCATTATCCCTAACAGAACTCATTTGAAGGAACATGACCTCTTGAAGCAATGATCTCAGGGAATTGGTAAACTCTGAAAGTTTTTCATAGTTCTTCCCGTCTAATTTAGAATCATTCATTTTTTGTAATTAAAACATCTTATTTAATCATTCGTATATCCTAACTATTAATTAGATATCATTTTGATTTATCAAACTATATTAAGCCATAGGCGATAAAATCAAAATGTTTGTGAAAATAAAAAAATCCAAAGCATCTTACAAAAATTAAATATAAGAACTAGTCCTTACCTGTTACCGCTCCGATGGTGTAGTCCGGTCAAGCATATCGGCCTTTCGAGCCGACGACCCGGGTCCAAATCCCGGTCGGAGCATTATGTCAACGGTTCAATATTCCAATGTGTCTGCAATTAATATGTGAGGATTTGTATAATTTTATTACGTATTATATATTTTTTCATTCACATATCCATATTAATGCATACTCGTGCTTATCAGAACTACCGATCTCACCAGTAAATTGTCCATGAAAGACGTGTTTCAGAAATCCCAAACGCAATACAAGGCAGTTAGGGGGAGTAGGGAAACACTGAGTGAGATACCTTCAAGTGTTGAAAAGATAGACAGGATGCTTGGAACCAATATATTCCCTAAAAAATTGCGGAGTTAAGGTTTAAAAATCTGGAGCTTAGTTTTATATTCATTCAAAAAATAGAATCTGTAGATATATTATGAGTTCTAAGAGCGCTTCAGCAATATTTATAGTGTTGCTTATGTTATTTGGTGGGTTATTCGTAGGAATGGGCCACATAAACTTAATGCCTGCTAACACAAATCATTATGCAAGCAGAGGGACCTCTGTTATTCCAAAAGCATACGCGACCTCTTTTGGTTCAAGCAGTCCTTCAATGAAGCAGGTCGAGGTTAAAGATACGATAACTGTGAATCCGTTCAATAGGCCTATTGGAGTAGCTTTCGACAGTTCCAACGGGTATGTGTATGTCACGAATGATGGTTCCAACAGCGTATCGGTCATAAACGGTTCTACGAACACAGCGATCAAGACCATTGGCGTAGGATTATCTCCACATGCGGCAGCATTCGACAGTTCCAACGGGTATGTGTACGTAGTGAATAGTGCTGCCCTGGATATTGGCACAGGTAGTGTATCGGTCATAAACGGTTCAACCAATACAGTGATCAAGACTATCGGCGTAGGGCGATATCCAGATGGAATAGCATTCG
>JAJZXT010000003.1 GCA_021806355.1 Thermoplasmata archaeon | reverse complement strand
GGGATCTCAATGCGGCAATCAATGTCCTGAATGATGCATTGATAAAGATAGGGAGGGGCACTCCCAAATTCACGCCCGTGGAGATTGAAGCTCTACCCGTAAGGGTAACTTCGGTCGTCGAAACGGGAAACCTACGGTTTTAGTCGTGGGAGGATGTCACTGTTCTATTCACATATACATCTTTTTCTTCATGAGGCTGCTTGAACCGATATCATGCCTCACATGGTATTCTCCATGCACCCTGTACAGGTTTGTTTCAACCATTTCAGAAGCTTCCTCTATTGTCCTCCCTCTTGCCAGGATAGCCAATGCACGGGATGAGGTCATTTCAAACTCATCCAGAGAACCGTTGACCGATGAATAATAAACAGAAATGTCTTCCGGCAGTCCCGCAAGATCGATCTTCAATTTTCCGGGAAGGGGATTCTCGCCATACCCTTTCGGGACTATATATTTTAGCACTGTTGCCTTTTCAAGGAATCTGACATCCTTCACCGATGAAAGATTTCCATCGGCTATCCCGTATAGAACATCGCTGATGTCCCCCTTAAAAATTGACAGAACGTTCATGCCCTCAGGATCAGCAAATCTTCCATTCATTTCTATCATGTAAATGTTATTTCTGGATTGCATGAATTGCCCGTAAAGAACGCCTTTGAAGATGTTTCCTTCGCCTTCCATTGATTCCATGACCTTCTTCATTATTTTCAAGGCTGTGGATGAAGCCTGTTCTGAAAGGAAAGGAAGTGAATGGTTAGCGTCCGAAATTGAACCCATGCCACCTGTATTTGGGCCAAGGTCTCCCTCATAAGCTCTCTTGTAGTCCTGCGCTATCGGCATGGGGATGATCCGGATTCCGTCGGTAAAAGCCTGCAAGGAGAATTCGTGTCCAATAATCTTCTCCTCGAGGAGGACTTTCTTATCTTTTCTCAAGATGGATCTTGCATATGTGAGGGCACTTTTTTTATCCGGAAGCTGGTCTCCCATTACCTTTACTCCCTTTCCTCCGGTGAGCCCTACGGGTTTTATCGCGAATTCTTTCCCCGGAGTGTCAAGAACCGTCTCAACATCATATGCGTCATCGAGCAGGTAAAATGGTACCTGTCCCGGTATAGAATATCTTTTCATCAGTGATCTCATATAAGCTTTCGAAGACTCTATCTGGAATGCCTTTCTTGTGGGAGATGCAACCCTCACTCCGTTAGCAGTTAGTTTGTCAGCAAGATCTGTGTCCAGGATGCCGTCCGGTCCTATATATACAAGATCGGGCTTTTCGTTTAAAATATCCGGTATAACGGACAATGGATTGTTTTCATCAATTTTTATAACACGGGATGATATCGCAGCAAGTGATGGATTCTGGTTAGCCATAACTGTCACAAGGCTTGATCCTGACTGTATTATGAGCCGCCCAAGAGCATCTTCCCTTCCTCCTCCACCTACCAATATGATCTTGATCGTCATTGGTTATCACCTTGAATTTCTGTGATCTGTTTCGAAAAATCTTCTTTGCTCACGTTGAAATATTTGTAGAATTTTGTAGTAACAGTATATAATTCCGTGTTGCGTTCCTTTCTCGCAGCAATCAGGCCTTTTTCCTTCAGTGTTTTCACGGAATTCAGGTATTTTTCCCCAAAGCTTCTTCTCAGATCACCCTTAATTGTTCGATCTCTTGCAGCAATAAGCCCAGCCACCTTCAGGTCGGTTCGGTTCAACTCTGATGCTGATACCGGACCCACGATATCCTGATATTCCTTTTTTATTGTTAATTTATACTTATTCCCAATTCTGGCAATAAAGAGCCCGGATGTGTCCTCATTTAATCTTCTGCCCAATCTAGTTATTTCCTTCCTGATAACATCGTGATCTTCATTTAATACCGATGAAATCTCCACTATACTCAATGGATTTTCAGAGGCATACAGCAGTGCTTCAATCCTGGCGGAAATGGACATAATCCAGTAAATCATTCTTGTATAATCTATTTTCCGTTCTGAAACGAAACTTCAATTTTAGCTATCTACCCTAGTATTTAAAAAGATAATGAACCTTACAATAATTATATACAGAACTGCACTTCCCATAAAAGGTGCGAACAAATGTTCGGATATTTAAAATCTAAAGTAGAAAAATTCGATATCCAGGAAATAGACGAAAGTTCAAGAAAGCAGATACCACGATCGCTATTTTTCCTGTGGTTCGGTTCAAATCTCACTGTTGCTGATTTTATCATTGGCACAGACTTCCTCTTTGGCCAGCTCAGCAGTTTGTATACCATGCTTGCCCTGACAGTAGCAAACGTAGGCGGAGCAGCTCTCCTGGCTTTCATGAGCATACTCGGCCCCCTGAAAGGAAGATCCCAGATGGCCCTGTCCAAGGGTGCCTATGGTGAAAAAGGCGGAAAAACCATGTCCCTTCTTCAATTCATAAATACCGGAGGCTGGCTGACAGTGAACCTGATAATTGCCTCCCAGGCCTTGCTCTTTCTCATGACAGGTGGTGCTTCAAGCGGTTTCTCTGGTAATTTAGTGTACGATGCGTTGGCCGTTGTTTCAATTCTGGTTGTTGCCGGAGTTGTTTTCACCCTGGTATTCTTTGGGCATTCTGTCATCAAGACGTTTGAAACTGTTATGTCAATATTCCTTGGGCTACTGTTTGCATACATCATCCTCAGTGTACTTGTATTCAACATGAACGCAGTCGTCTATCAGAGTGATAAAATCACTGCGTTTTCATGGATTGCGTTCGGCGGCGTTGTGATGTATGCGTTTTCATATGTAATGTCATGGGGTCCTTACGCTGCAGATTACTCTAGATACATTCCAAGAAATGCAAAGCTGTGGAAATCATTTATTTATACATTCATGGGTGCATTCCTTGCTTCAATAGGGGCAGAGATTGCAGGTCTTCTTGCAGCGGATGTTTTTGGTTCCCTGACATCTTCCGATAACGTCTTCTTCCCAGTTCTTGGGGCACTCTGGTTCATAGGACCTATAGCCCTGTTAATGGGCGGAATCGCGGCGAACTCACTGAATCTTTACTCAAATTTCCTTTCCCTCAAAACGATCGTGGAAAAAGCAGCAAAACTTCCTATCATAGTGATAGTATCGCTGGCTTCAATTGTTATGGCCGTTATTTTCTATGGCAACCTTGGGACATATTATCAGGATTTCCTTGTCCTGCTTGACTATTGGATTACCCCATGGATCGGAGTCATGATAGCAGAATTCCTTATTATGAAGACAGGAAATCATGAAAATAGGGGTGTTGCATGGCCAATAGTTATTTCATACGTCCTTTCCATTATTATATCTATCCCTTTCATGAATACCATAGAGTATTATCTGACTTTATATTATAACACTTCGTTCGTTCAACTGCCATTTTATAATGCAATGGGAGGAGTGGACATCAGCTATATTGTCTCGTTTGTTTCAGCGGTGGTCATCACGATATTGGTTGAAACATTCATCTTTAAAGGCAAAGGTATGAAAATAAAATAAATGCTATTGTTCCAACAAAATTTTTATTTTAATTATCATCCCTGTTAGATGGCAATAATTGGTGATGATGAAATTCTCAAATTGGTTTCAACTGGATTATTGATAAAGGAAAATTTCAGTGAAAAGAGCGTAACACCAAATGGCTATGATTTCAGGATCCATATGATAAGAATGGACGGAACTGACTTTGAAAATGCAGAACTTCCTCCTGGAAAATATGCTCTTGTATCATCGATGGAATATTTTGCTATGCCGAAGAATATCATCGGAAATATATGGATCAGATCAAGTTTTGCCAGACGAGGAATGATTGGTTCCTTCGGCGTAATTGATGCAGGATATAACGGAAATATCACCGTCGGAATTTTTAATGCAGGCGCTCAACCGATTCCCCTGAATGCTGGGGAAAGGCTGGCGCAGATTGTTTTCTCCAGATTGGAAAAAGAAGTTCAGATGGATTATGCTTCCCGGTCCGGAAACTATCAGGGGAAGAGAGGCATAAATGAAGCTGCTGACAGGAAATAGTATTATGATGCTTTGAGTTCAAACTCAAGTCCCTCATAGCTTAATTCTGAATTTCCAAAGATCAACCTTGCTTCGTTGAGAAGCACATTCTTGTCATCCACCCGCGGACTGTAATGAAAGAGATAAAACTTTTTAACGGAAGCATCTCTGGCTATTTCAGCTGCCTGCCGTGAGGAGGTGTGCCCGAATTCATTCACCTTTGGTTCAAAGGAGGAATCCGTTGTCGTTTCGTGGATCAGTATATCAGCATCCTTTGCAAAGATCTTCATTTCTTCCATGGGCCTTGTGTCGCCCGTATATACAATAACTCTGCCTTTCCTTGTTCCCGCTGCAACATCCTCCAATTTCACTATCCTGCCCTCAAAATTTATTGAACCCTTAGATCGCAACTGCTCAAGAAATTTTGATGGAATTCCGGTTTTTTTGGCTTTATCGCCGTCAATTTTTATAAGATCTGGTTCTGATATTCTGTAAGCCATGGCTGGCACAGGGTGGTCTGTTCTCATGGTTGAGACCTTGAATTTACCCAGATCAACGGATTCGCCAAAGGGAATCTCAAAAAGGTCAACGGGAAATGTAAGTTTATAATACCCTATACCAAGTGCCTTCGACATTATAGCAATAGTACCAGGTGGGCCGTATATATTCAAGGGTTCTGCCCTTCCGTTGAATGACATACTCTGAACTAGTCCTATCAGACCAAGAAAATGATCCCCGTGGAAATGTGTTATGAAGACATTTCTAACCTTCATAAATGAGAAAACGCTTTTCATTATCTGTTTCTGGGTTCCCTCGCCGCAGTCAAAGAGATTAAGAATATCATCAATTTGTATTGCGACCGATGGTAATGATTGTCCCGGCTTCGGCCATGATCCCCCAGTCCCAAGAAAGGCTATTCTGATATTAGATGCCAATGATAGCTCAGTGCATTATAGTATTTTTAACCTTTGCGGACTGAACTGTGGCTGCAAAAGGTTGATCTGTCATTTTATTAAATCTGATACGTCCATTAGGCTTATTTTTTCAGATCTAAGATTGCTTCTGTCTGTTACAAAAAGAACTCGCTTTTCTGCAATTAATGACAGGAGGTTAGTCTCAATTTTACCAATGTCCTTTACCTTGTTTCTCCATTTTACTTCAAGCGCTATTTGTGGCTTCTTAAAATGAAGAAGGTATCCGTCAACGTCATAATCGCTATCCTCAATTATGGTCTCAACAAGATTCTCCTGGAGTGATATGATCTCTCGTACATTATCCTCCACGATTCGCGGCAACAAAACGGATAAGATTTCATCAATTTCCTTGACACTAACATTTCTATCCGATATGGCAAACTTCTCCTCTGCATAGAAGAACAGCCTTATGAGTGGCGACGAAATCTTATACGCGAATTTGTTCTTATTGAATATTATGATTTTTTTCAATACCCCAATTTTGATCAGGTTCCCAAGGTAAGCCTGTATGATGCTGGGATCATCTTTCTGTATGAGTTTTCTTGAAAAGAGAAAGCTTGAAATTTTTCCTGATGAAATATTACCTGTTGCTATTGCACTCAAAATCCCATTATAAACCATTGTGAGGCTTCTCTCTTCCTCCCCAAATATTTCTCCAATCAGGGCTGGTATGGCTTTAAGCGAGCCAAGGAGTATCTCAGAAATCGTCGTTGTGTTGCTTAATTCATCCATGTAATCTATTGCAAGTGGCTCTCTCGCGAATATAGACAATTCTAAAAGTTCCTTTTTTTGGAGATGAAATTTGCTGAGTTCCTTCAGCGTCTCGTCCAGGGAAATGATGTCCACCATTATTTCATTAAAGAGTCCCATTATTGGGGAATGAGTGGTCAATAGCTTCCTTGCAAGAAAAAGGGTTGAGGTTATAAGTATAAGCTTCCCTCTTTTTTGGATAGAGTGAAGAATGTCTAGAAATTCATCGCCCAATCTGTGGAATTCATCTATTACAATTGTTTGATTGTTTGTCAATAATCTTCTGAAAATGAGGATGAAAGTTTCGTAGCTCATTATTTCCTTGTTCTTTTTGTCAAGTATGGATCGATTTCTGTTGACGAAAAAAAAATTATCATATTTTATTGTGTTTTCGACTATGTATGTTTTTCCGGTCTTCCGTCTTCCATAGATAAAAACCCACTTGCGAGAGCTCTCTATTCTGCGAGTTAGGTCGGTGCGTGGTATAATCATCATAAGTATAATGACAGTTATACTTATAATATTTTCCACTCCACCTATGGCGGAAATAGATGGTTGATTTACTACAACCTTCTAATCACATTACTCAAATCATGCAATAGATAGGCCTTATCCCTCATTTCATTATTGTATG
>JAJZXT010000119.1 GCA_021806355.1 Thermoplasmata archaeon | reverse complement strand
GCTAAGAGTATTCCCTTAAAACTTTAATTAAATCCCAACAGTTCCATTCTAACCGTAATTGACTTTCATAATTACAAAAACCTGATATAAAAGACGAGCCCTGCCACTTGTAGATGTTTCTTCTATGACTATTCAGTTCTCCCTATCAACTTCACAAAGAACCTGTGTGGATCACTTCTTGTGTTTTCTATTTTCCAGACTATCCTTTTGGCTACAGGAATGTCCATACCCCAAAGCTGCAAAAGGGTTCCCTCTAAATATTCAGTTTCAAAGCCATTCACTGGATTCCCATTCGTTTCTTTACTTCGTCTAATGTGTTGATCCTATTCTCTTTCACATCAAGGAGGCCTCTAAGTAGAGAAGCCCTGAAATCCTCAGTGTAAACTCCCTCCTCATCACCTTCAGGAATTAATGACATGAGTGCGTTCAGCAACTCATCGTATGTCATTCTGTTGTAAGCTCTCAGCCCATTCAACTTCTCTCGTGTGGATCGGTTAATTTGTATAGTTGTAAAGTCCATGTACACGCCTTTATAACTGATGTATATATAAATGGCTCAGATAGGGCATTTGTTTGTGATATATTATACGGAGAGTTAAAAAGATTACTTGATTTTGGCATCTCACTATCACTGATATGTATTTAAGATATCAGTAATTGCAGATAAGTATCACTGATAGTTTAATAAGCTATCACGTATTACAGATACTAAGTGATCACAGAATTGCAACCAGAATATCAATTCATATTAGAAAAACTCGGCATTGCACCCGATGCACAAGTGGAGAGAGAATATCCAATTAGAGTGGGTGATAGAGAATTATTGGTTGATATAGCAGTTAAATCCAGAAATACCTTAACGCTTATCGAGGTCAAGTCTCGAATAAATGAAGACGCAATTTACAGAATATATGCTCTTTCACATTTGATAGGAGAGCAACCTAAAGAAGGAAAGAGGCTGAGATTAATTTGCGTGGGAAAGTCGTTGAAATATAGCACTCAGGAACTTGCCGATAAACTTGGGATAGAGTTGCTAATAATCCCTCCTAAATTGTACAATAGTTTTCTACCAATAAGTACTACCTCCAAAGAAATACCTCCATACGATCACTTAAAGCCATCTCCATCTAGAATTACTTCAGAAAAGGCATGGAAAATAGTGTGCACTATATTAACGGACAAGCCCCCTAACATACTTGCCCTCTCCAGACAAACGGGCATATCATATGGCTGGACAAATACAACAATCCATAAACTCGAAAATTCGCAGATAATATCAAGAGAATATGGCATTATGATTAAAGACATTGACAGACTTTTGAACGCAGTTTCGTGGGAAAGGCCGTTGGAAAGCTTTCACGTTGAAACGATAAACACAGGTTTCAAAACTGCAACCGACTGCATAAATGAAGTTGCATTAAATCTTAACAAACGAGGAGTGGATTATGCTTTTACTGCCCACTCCTCTGCTCTTTATTACGGTTCTTCAATAATAAGAGATGACTTTGCATATGTTTACATCCCTGATGCTTTGGAACGGAGTTTTCTTAGAACCTATTCTGTGAAAGAAACAAGTGGGTGTGCCTTGAGGATATATGTGGCAGACAGGGATGTCATAAAATCCTCCAAAACTTTCAACGGTATTCGTGTGGTGAACTATTGCCATAATCTGCTGGACCTGGCTGGTCTGGGTATTGATGGGCGCACGTCAGCTAAGGATCTGGTGAACAAAATTGGCAGAACAGAATGATGATAAACTAAATCTTGCAAGGTACTCCTTCGAAGACCTTCAATATATTTTCAACTGGAGTACTGAAAATAACAAATATAGATCTGGTGATCTAATTTTGATTGGGGGATGGGCAGTGCATTCATTCTATCCTTGGAAATACTCACTCGATATTGATTTTATTGCAACGAACCGTTTTAAAGATTTATTGAAGAAACACCTTTATTCTTGCAGGGGCTATATCAGGGAAAAAGATTCCTATGGAAACACTATTCCTTTGAAGAGTACACCGGCTGGCAATATCTATCTTGATTTCCTTCCGAAACAAGACCTTTTTCATGGTAAAAATGAACTTCTGGATTTGAAACTAATAGACTACCAAACCATAACTCAGAGCATTTCCTATGTTTCCGGCAACAGCTTTCAAGTCGTTGTACCTGAGATATCTTTGCTCTTCCTGTTAAAATTGAAAGCGGCCTGGGATAGGCACCACGACTTGGTTGTTCAAGCTCCATCAGACATAGAACACCTAACTGAAAAATTCTACAAAGACTGCGGCGATATCATTGCATTACTTCGAAGTGAGGCGTTTCAGTTTGCAAGAATAGACTGGTTATCTTCCATTTTGTCGAAATTTGATTTCTTGAAGATGTTCCTGGAGCAAGGGATAGTGGAGGATAATTCAACATTTAACCGAGTTTCTCATAGGGAAGCTGAAGCACTCATCAAAAAGCTCTTGTCCATCATCTGATGAAGCGCTTTATCCAAGATTAAGAAGTATTGCTTCAAACATTAGTCAAATCCGGCCGTTCCATCGAACCTAACTTCAATACACGTTTTTTCTGTGCCGAATCTTGATTACAATAACTATTAACCCATTGTCCTTGATTTCGTAAATTGCTCTATAAACTCTCATCCTCAGACTCCACAGTCCAAGTCAATATTGAAGTCAGATGGTTATCGCTCCAAGACACCCTATGGTGTATTTTGAGACGTTTTGGTTTTTCCTTAATCTTATTATCAACCTGAACTGAGTAACCATGGATTGCAATCGATTGCAATAGTTATTAGACATTATTCATAGAAGCTGTTTAACATGTAAAGCGCAGTAAATCTATGCTCTATGTATTGTTATGCTTGACTCTGTTAAGAATTTATTTATGGTTACCGTCCGTTATGCCCAAGAATCCCAAAGCCCGCTTCATTCAGATAGAGTCATACTCTTTGATAGGGCCTTCAAAACTACACTTGGGGCATGCAATAATAGCACCTAACCCAACCAGTCCCCCAGGCATCCTAATTCCAGCTTTATATTCCAGAGGTTTTAACCCCCAGCGAGGTCTTTTGAATATTTCTCCGCATTTCCTGCATTTAACCTGTGCCATGGTTTTTACATCATTCGGTGGTTTAAAAGATTACCGGATTATGGCACTAAAAACGTTGTCTGCAAGAGAATATAAATGGAATATTCGCTTAAAACCGTAAGCAAATTCCGACTGCCCCATTCTTTAAGCATACTTATTTTCAGATAATAAGCAGTAACCCGCTTTTAACTCAAAAACATACCAGCGGAAAAACTTAATACGTTTTACCGTATATACGGCTATATGGTTAAGACCAAGATAACTGTATCGGTAGAAAAACCAGTAGTGGACAACGCAAAGCTGGCTCTATTGAAAAAGGGAAAGACTCTCAGCTACTTCATCGAGAAATCGCTTCGCTCCCTTTCTACAATGGAGATCCTAGGTGATTTGTGCAGGGAACTTAATCTCGATTGCGGATACATAAGCGGGGAAGATGTGGAAAGAAACAGGCCCGATCTCACAGGTAGAGTATACTCAGAGAAAGAAATCAGAGAAATGCGAAATGAACATGTCTCACGTCTATCTTGATACCAGTATACTCATCAAAAGGTACATTAAAGAAGAAAATAGCAACATAGCCGACACTTATTTCCATAAAGCTCATAGGGGAGAGACAGTTATTTGCCTGTCTGAGATTAACCTTGGCGAAGCTGCGGTTGTTTTCGATAAGTACTCCAGAAGGATGGGTATTGATGCGAGAAGTCGACTCCAAACAATGTTAAGTGAGTTGGGTTTACTTGAAAGATCTTCCTCAGTTGAAATATATCCTGTCAGTAGCCATATAATCAGGGAAGCGGTTAAGACTGTTCTTGAACAACACATATACATTGTAGATGCAATTCAACTTGAAACCTGCATTGAAGCCGGAAAGGCTGTGTTCTGCTCTGCGGACGAGGAACTTAACACAACAGCAAGGAAACTTGGTATGGAAACAACTCTGTGAGTTCAACAGTACGCTTTTTTGTTTGTAAATCCACAGTTTTCAACAAGACATATGTTCAAATTTCACTTTGGTCCAGAACAATTCGTTATCTATAGGCCTGTGACTGTATTCACTAAAGCCTTAATCAAATTCCGGACAGACGGCACGGAACCACCTGAAGAACGGGGATCCTGATCTGCTGCTGCAGATCAATCATGACCTCATATCAACCCTCAGGGAAACAGGCCTGCTGAAGAAACCCCTGATTGTTGCCATGGATTGGCATGACGAGATGTACTACGGTGACCTCGGGACAGAGGGTATCATAGGCACAAAGAACAGCAGGGGAACAAACTATGCATACGAATATGCAACGGCGAGCATAGTGATAAAGGGGATACGCTTTGTCATTGCGGTCATTCCCATCCTTGATCGCACCATAGTGGACATGGTCTCAAACCTCCTCGGGATCGTGCATTCCTCCGGAATAGGGATAAAGCTTCTCCTCCTTGATGGCGGTTTCTACTCAATAGATGCCATCAGATACCTCCAGTCATCGGGGGTGGAATTCATCATGCATGCTCCCAAGCTCAGGAACATCTGCAGGGATCAGGAAATGGACAGGGAACACACGACAAGCTCACACGCCAGGAGTAGGAATCAGCAGGCCACTTTCCGCATCGTTTCAATATACGGATGAAACAGGAAAGGAATGATCCTGTATATCTTCGCAACCAACACCATTTTCCCGCCGATGGAGGTGCTGAGATTCTTCAAGAAACGCTGGGGGATCGAAACCGGTTACCGGATGATCAGGAAATTCCTCGCGAAGACCACTTCAAGGAGATACAGCACCAGGCTGCTATACTTTTACTTCGCCATTCTTCTTTACAATCTCTGGGTCCTGCTGAACCTGATGCGTGGGTCCAGAATAATTGCAGATGTTCACAGGGACGCCAATCCACACGGCAATTCTTATGATATACCGGAACAAACTTTTAATCTGATTATACCAGAGTATCTCTACAGCTATGAGCTAAAAAAAAGAGTGCTTCGCCTGAATGGGGATATAAGTCAAATAGAGATACAGCATAAGAGGAATGGTATCCATTTTGTATTTTCGTATCCAGTCAAAATATAATCGGTTTCTAACTTTTTCCTGTTACTGTTATCCACATATCCTCGGGAATGTTTACATTTATCTTTTCGTCATTTCCATCATTTGGACTCCTCACCATGCTGTAATGCACGGAGATGAAGAAATCAACCAGTCCAAAGACTGGATGGAATTGTTCCCCTGTCCTGGCACCTTTGGATAACACTATTGCACCTGCTGAATTTCCAATTATAATGCCACCAAAATTTTTCAACATATTCTGCAGGGATCGTTTCTTGAGCTCTTTATAAAGTATACCCGGATCTCTTCCAGGAAGATAAACCACATCAACCATGTCAAATTTCTTTACTGTTTCGCCCTCATCATCTTCTTTCTCCAGGAACTGCACTTCGAGAAACCCGTTATCGGAAAAATACTTGTTAAATATTGGCCTGTATTCCAACTCCTGTTCCCTGGAATTAGTTGACCAGGGTATTACCATAATTTTTTTGGAAACAGAAATCTCTCTGACCTTCTTTATCAGGGATTCATTTGTCCTCTTCTTCACATCCTCCCCTCCCTGCAGGATTATGAGCTGCGGAGCCATACATAGGTTATGTGAGTAATGAATTAAATGTATTTGTTTTTGTAACATTAGTTAAAGCAATAAGCTAATTCCGATCGGCCCTTTCCATAACTACTCGAAGAGTATTAGACCTGAATCTTTAAAAATTCTAAAATGGTTATCAAGAGTGTACAAACGATAGCCGTTGTTAATTGCTACGGAGGCAATCATCGCATCCATTCTGGGAACAGATTTACCACTTTGTTCAGCCAAAAGCTCGAGGCGTGAGGAAAGGTCCCCATCTTCCTTGGTGTAGGATATCACCGGTATCTTATGGATTGTTTTTCCATTCTTGGAATACTTTTTAATTCCATACATTAATTCATGAAAATTAATAGATGACGTGCAGTAGGTTTCTCCGCTTTCTAAAATCCTGTTCACATACCCGACGCCCTTATCAGATTGCCTATCCACTATCTCTATCAGTATATCTGTATCAAGCAGAATCATGCTCTCTTCTCCCAGCGGGATTCCTCAATCTCTTCCATCATCTTTTTCTTGTCTGTGAAGGTTACACTGCCTCTTATAGATAAGAGAAGCTGTTTTCTATCTTCCGACTTCGCCAACCTTTCCAGCAATTCGCTAAAGCTTTCGCCTTTTTTCTTCACCATAAGAAGTTCGTCATACACCGCATTCCTGATAGTTATGGTT
>JAJZXT010000072.1 GCA_021806355.1 Thermoplasmata archaeon | reverse complement strand
ATTCCAAAATCCAAGGACGCGGAAGGCACGGAAGCGTATAATGGTAACGGGATAATACAGAGGGCAGTGCCGATATTCAGGGGAAAAGGCATAGGCGTTATTACAGATCTGTGCATGTGCGAATACACGAGCCATGGGCATTGCGGGATATTGAAGGGCTCCTATGTTGATAATGATTCCACCATAAACGTGTACGGAAAGATAGCAGTTTCTCAAGCAGAGAACGGAGCGGACATAATTGCCCCATCGGGAATGATGGATGGGCAGGTGGGAAAGATAAGAGAGTACCTGGACAGTTCCGGTTTTGAGAACATTCCTATCATGGCTTACAGTGCAAAATATAGCTCAAGCCTCTACGGCCCGTTCAGGGATGCGGCCAGGTCTGCGCCGTCGTTTGGCGACAGAAAAACATACCAGATGAATCCCCCCAATGCCAGGGAGGCCATGAGGGAAATAGAGCTTGACATAGAGGAAGGAGCAGATATAATAATGGTAAAACCCGCATCATTCTACCAGGATATAATCAGGATGGCAAGAGACAGGTTTGATCTCCCAATTGCTGCATACAGTGTAAGCGGGGAGTACCAGATGATAAGGAATGCTATAGACAGGAAGTTCCTGAGTGAATCCGCGATTGAAGAAAATACCATGGGCATATTCAGGGCAGGAGCGGACATTGTGATAAGCTACTTCACTGAACAAATTGCATCACTAAAGAGTGTGAACGATCAAGTCATAAAATTTAAATCATAAGGAATTCTGTAGATGGGAAGGTTCAATGAAATTAAGCTACATTCTTGAAATGAAAGAACCTCAGAATGGATTTTTCCAGGTCACAATGGACGTGGAAGGGGTTTCTGAAGACTCAGTGCTTGTTACAATGCCCACATGGACTCCAGGTTCATACAGCATCCTTGACTTTGCCCGGCATGTCAGATTATTGAGGGCCAGAAGCAGGGAAAATGAATCTATAGACATTCAGAGAAAAGACAAATCATCATGGAAAATACTGAACGGAAACCACAAGAACTTCATAATTTCATACGAGGTTTATGCCGGTGAGCTCACTGTCCATACCAGCCATCTTGATTCAACGCATGGGTATCTTAACGGAACCAGTGTTTTCATGTATATTGAAGGATACAAGGACCAATCCCTTGAGGTTATGGTCAAGCCCTACGGAGAATGGAAAATATCTACAGGACTTGAAAAGACCGGAGAAAACAAATATCGGGCAACAAACTATGACATCTTTGTAGATTCCCCCATGGAGATAGGATCACATCGTTCGCTGACATTCACCGTAGACGGAAAGGAGCATGAAATTGCCCTTTATGGAAGGGGAAACGAGGATCCGGATCAGATAGTCCAGGATACAAAGAAGATAGTGGAAAGCTATAAGTCACAATTCGGCAGCCTGCCTTATAAGAAATACGTTTTCATCATTCACATCCTTGACAACCAGAGAGGGGGACTGGAACATCTCAATTCAACAACAATACAAACCGACAGGTTCCAGTTCTCACCAAGAAAGAAATACATTGAATTCCTTTCAACAGTTTCACACGAGTTTTTCCATCTATGGAACGTCAAGAGAATAAGGCCCATAGAATTGATTCCCTTCAACTATAAGGAGGAGAATTACACAACACTGCTGTGGGTTTCTGAAGGCATTACAGCATACTATGAGTGGGTACATCTTTTCAGGGCCGGAATAATAAAGGAAGAGGAGTATTTCAAGCATCTTCTTGAATATATCCGCTTTTATGAATTTCTTCCGGGAAGCAAGTATGAATCAGCATCAGATTCATCATTCGATGCATGGACGAAGCTGTACCGGCCGTCTCCAAACAATATAAACAGCTACGTATCATATTACCTGAAAGGGGAAATTCTGGGTTTCATGATCGGTGCTAGGATAATTGAGCATACCAACGGGCAGAAAAACCTGGAAGACTTGTTCAGGCTGCTCTTTGACAAGTATAACCGCGACGGCAGGGGCTTTACCGAAAAGGATCTCCTCTCAAGCCTTCATGAGGTATCAGGACTGGACTTCTCACCTTTCTTCTCAAAATATGTCAGGGGCGTGGAAACTATTGATTTCGACGTAGAACTGAAGAGGATCGGCTTAAAGATCGTAAGATCGTACGGCAAGAATGAAGATGATGAGGTAAAGGACAAAGGATTCCTGGGTTTGATTTGCAGCGTTAACAACTCGAAGATTTCAGTGGAGGGTGTCATAGAGAATTCACCTGCCCAGAAGGCTGGAATATATCCCGGAGATGAAATCATAGCCATAAACAGGTTCCGCTTCACAGAGAGATTCCTTAAATCCATAAGGTCTGACATCAATGCAAGGAAAGTTGACAACCTGATTGAAATGAAGCCGGGAGAGAAGGTATCTATACACACTTTCAGGGCGGGCATTCTGATGAATTCAGAAGTCATACTTGCAAGGGCACCATATGACAATTATGAAGCCATCAGTGATCCGGAAGGCGACCAAAATCGTTCAAAGTACAGGGAGAAACTCATAAGGGGGTAGCCAGGCATAATCGAAGAAAAGATGTCGGATCAGAAATAGAGGAAATTACCTGATCCATTCGAATGCAGCCCTGCATAACGCATCAGGAGAACAGCGAAATAGTTATATTGCACAAATTGTTTGTATGTATCATGGAAGACTACAGAAAGCAGATAATAGAGTATTCTTACGGTTTCCTGAGGGAAGCAGGTTTCTCTGTATCAGCTTGTGATCTGGAGGGCCTTTCTTCGTTCGACCTTATTGCAAGGCGGGATGACGAATCCTATGTAATAAAGATTCTATACAATGTTGATCCGTTCAGAATTGAGAATGCGGTGGAAATATCCAGAATCGGTAAAATGCTGGGTGCAGCCGCACTTCTGATTGGGGAAAGGGCAGGCAATGGTTTTCTGGAGGAGGGGGTTGTCTACTTCAGGCACTCCATACCAATTATGTCTCCCGACACATTCTATAAATATATAAATGGCGAGAAGCCACTGGTGTATGCCGGCCCAGGTGGTTATTATGTTGCGCTTGACGGCAAGAAGATGCAGGAGGCAAGGGCCAGGGCACGTTTGTCAATAGGCAATGTTTCAATGGTTATAGGAACTTCAAGGAGGTCAGTTTCCCTGTACGAATCCGGCAATTCAGCAACTCTGGAAATCTTCAACAAGCTTAAGAAAATACTCAAGGAAGATATCAGCAGGAGAATTGACATCAGCGATTACGGGATCAAGGCTGACGACAGCCAGGAAATGCCTCAGGATGAATTTATGCTGTCCATTTACAACATAATGAAGGGGTTTGGGATGGATATGAACCTCATAAGGAAGGCTCCGTTCAACGCATTGGCAAAGGGGCACCTTCTTGAAAGCCTCTTCCTGATGGGTTTATTTGAGGACCTGAATCAAAACAGGGAAAGGATCCAGTCGATAAAGAATATCTCGGAGGTCATGGAAAAGGATCCTCTGCTTATCAGCCGCCACGATACAAGCCGGGAAATAGTTGGCGGATGTTCAGTCATAACAATGAAGAAGCTCCATGAGATTTCTGACCAGGACGAATTCTTAAAGATTGCAGGCAGGAATAGGCTCTATTCATGAAGTCAGTTACTCTTAACAATGAAGATGGAAGAACAATTCTCCTTCTTGGTGGCATTAAAGGGCTCATTTCAGATGGCGAAGCGCTGAAGGAAGGCCTTTATGCATTCATGCCGGAAATCCTGTTGATAGGAATCAGCCAGGGAGAAGTTGAAGGGCTCGCAAAATTCATTGAGGATCCCTTTGAGCTTGACCTGAATGATTATGAAATAATTTACGGGACATTGCTCTCAAGGTTTGGCGAGGTAATGGTTCCTCCCCCCATTTACATAGAAGCCATAAGGTATTCCGCCAACAGGGACGTTCCCGCCAAAGGTTTGGACGCAGCCGAGGATGATTTTGGGCAGATGTATTCGGAAACCTTCACCACAGGAAACATGGTCAGCTACATTCTCCGCAAGAAGCGGATAATGAAGAAGTCCTTCACGGAGGACAATCCCGAGGATTTTGTCTTATCATGGAAGAATGAGATGGACAAGAACAAGGGAAACAAGAAGATGGATGATTACCGCATACAGACGATTAATGCTTCGCTTGCCAGCAATATTCCGGAGTTGAACGTTGGAAGGATAGCGGTAATAATTGAATACGAATTTTACCAGCAGGCTCTGGGAAAACTCCTGGAAATGGGCTATTTTATTTCAAACTCTTGAATACAATATATATTTCCCTGCTTGCCTGCCTTGAGGATACGGGTTTTGTTATTGTGGCTTTCCTGAAATAACCAGACCACTTTGCCATGAAGGATTGCGTCAGGTCTCCCTGAAATTGCTTGAGGATTACGGTACCTCCCCTGGAAAGAAATGGCATTCCCATTTCCATAATCTTTGAGCAGATCAGAAATGATGAGGAATGATCCACGTCCGTGTTCCCTGAGGTGTTTACCATGGCATCTGAAATTATCAGGTCAAATTCATGAACGCCATTTTCATTCATGGCCACACCTATATTTTCCCATGTGCTGTCTCTTGAAATATCGCCTCTAATGAAGGTGTAAGGCGTTTCAACATTTTCCTTCTTAATATCAACCGCAACGTGGAAGTTTGGATTATTCATGGAAATGACTTCAGACCAGCCTCCCGGGTTTGATCCTATTTCCAGCACATTTTTCCCTTCTGCCGAAAGATAGAACTTGTTCAGTATCTCAATAAGCTTGAAGGCTGCCCTGCTGCTGAACTTATCTTCCTTTGCCTTCCAGTAGTATGAATCCCGGCGATCTGCCATCTATTCTCCGATAAATTTCCGGTATTCATCCGGACTCATAAGCGGAACAGCATTCCCCTGTTTTCTGATCCTGGCCATCCAGCTTTCATAAGGTTTCTGGTTAAGCATCTCCGGTTTGCTTTCCAGCTCAGAGTTTACGTCAACAATTTCGCCATCAATGGGTGAGAAAACGTCCTCTGCCGATTTAACGGATTCAACTGTCAGGAGAACATCACCCTTCTTCAATTTTGCCCCTTTCTTTGGCAGGTCAACGTAAACAATATCGGTCAACTGACCCTGGGCATAATCTGTGATTCCAACAACAAAAACGTCGCCTTCCTCCTTCACCCATTCATGTGTTTTGGTGTAGCCTAAGTTCTCAGGAATTTCGTGCATGCTTGCAGTAAGATAAAAAGAGTATATATAATATAGCAGATTATGTTGAATGAGGGGATTTATTGCTGTTCCTCTTGAAGCCAGGGATAATTTTATTCCATTGCTTGAGTCAATCAAGAATGAATACGGAAAGACAGCTAAACCTGTTCCCATGGACCAGATTCACATAACAATAAAATTTTTCAATGAAATAAGCGGAACCGAGGCATCAGCAATATCTGAAATCATCGAAAAATTCCAGTTTGGCGAATTCCGGATAAGGGCTGAATCCGTTGGGCAGTTCCCTGGGAGAGGCTTGGCTAACGTTCTCTTCGTGAAAATATATTCTCCGGATATCTACATGCTTGAAAAAAAACTCAGTTCTGCTTTGGTGGAGATTGGTATCCCTGAAGAAAAGAAACCCTTTGTTCCGCACATTACCATCTCAAGGTTCAGGAAACCAACCGACATCCATAACATCATCGTAAGGTTTGGAAAGGAGAAGTTTGCAGACGAAACCTGCAGAAAGCTCATTTTCTTCAGGAGCGAACTGACCTCAGGAGGCCCACATTATGAAATCCTCAAGGAGGCTCAGTTGAAATAAGTTGTCTTATCGTGGCTCTCTTCCTTCTTCTTTGGGCTCAGGAGTTCCTCATCATCAAACTCTATTGCAATGAGCCCTGAAACGGGTATCAATCTCAGAAGGTTTTTTCCATTTTCAGAAACCCTGAAACATATGGCGCCTTCCTCCCCAAGAATAGTATAGCCCACAAATTCTCCAACAGTTGTCATTGGATCCTCCCTGCCGCTTTGAGATATAACTGTGTACTTTCCACCTTTTTTAATTTCAATCATGTCCATTTTGCTCAGTGCCTCCAAGATAGCATATATCTTAGATTCCGTGATTTTCAACAAATATCGCATATCATAATCTTCTAAAAATGTTTTCCATTGAGCTTTAGCGATCACATAAGAATTGGGAAATAATATGTTCATGTGATTCCCGTTGAAAAGACTGGCTATAGAAAGCGGTTGAGGGATACGGCAAACAGCCTTTAGGATTGAATGTTTCATGGGCGTGAATAATAAAGTGCCGATTCCCACAACTTAGAAAAGGGATAAATTCTACAGCATTGCTGTTTGCCAATCCTCGGGCAATTTCCAAAGTTGGCACTGGCAAGTTTATTAAGGTATTCTTGCATTATCAACAGCCCTGAAATATAGTATGCACGATCCATGACTGCAT
>JAJZXT010000127.1 GCA_021806355.1 Thermoplasmata archaeon | reverse complement strand
TTGATCCATCATCAAAGATGTGTTCAGGGTGTGGACATATCTACGCACTGAAACTCAGTGAAAGAACATGGACATGCCCGCGATGCAATACCAGACATGACAGGGAATGGAACGCATCAATAAACATAAAGAAATTTGGTCTGATAAAGACCGGAGTACCCACGGACAGTGGGGAATTAACGCCTGTGGACACAATCACCTCTACTCTGTCCCTTCTTGAAAAGGAAGGAATAAAGCAAGTGAAGTGGTTGAAGCAGGAAGCCCACGTTCTTTAGACGTGGGAGGATGTCACGTAGTGTTTTATCAAAAGGCACGATAGTGCATTGATATTGCATTTAAACACCCATAATTTCTAAAAGATGAGATTTACTTCTTATATATCTAAATCCTTTTTGGTGTGCCAACTCTAAAAATTGATTGACCTCCTATAAATGATCCAATCTTCAATAGTTTTGCCGGATATTGATTAATAATCTACTATTCCCGCAAACGCAAAAAAATTTTGGCAAATCTGAGATTGATTTTGCTCACTTATTTCCCGATTTGTCATCTTCCTTGTAGGTGTTAAAAGCTTTATTGCCTATTTTTTTTATATTTCTCTGTTACCGCTACCCATGTAAAGAAGCACCCTACTACTACACCTTCCTTTTCTATTTACTCACTCTTAAGGTATTTCTTGTAGAATGTTGTGGTTTTCTCCCATGCATCTTTTGCTGCCTCCTCATGATAGCTCATTCCACTGTCGTTGAAGAATGCGTGGAACGTACCCGGATAAAGCTTCATTTCAAAATCGGTTTTATGCTCTACAACCTGTTCAAGAAGATCCGGAATGCCAGAATTGATTGTACCGTCTTCACCAGCGTATAATGCGAGAACCGCTCCTTTAATCCTTCTAACATCCTTGATGTTTAATGGATTCCTCCCATAAAAGATAACAGAAGCTTCAAATTCTTCCTGTGTGGAAAGCTGAAACGCAAGACCGCCCCCCATGCAAAATCCAACTATGCCTTTCGCAGTGTTTTTTTTATCGAAATAAAAATTGTATAGAGATTCCAGATCCTTAATCATTCTCTTCTCTATATGTTCTCTTTCAACCATTATTGATGTAATAATCTTTCCCGATGTATCATTAACTGTGGAAAGAATATCCTGAATTGCAGAAGGATCTCTTCTTTTTTCAGATGGGATACTCCATATTGGTCTCATTGCATCCATCATATTTTCCTCAGTGTATAGTATCTTTTCGTCAGGTCTTGAATATAGATTTGGTGCTATTGCTGAATATCCCTCTGCTGATAATCTCCTGCAAACATTTTTTATGAATTCTGTCAATCCCCAGATCTCTGATATGACTATTATTCCTGCACCCTTCTCAAATCCTTCAGGTTTTGTGCTAAAATATTCCATGCTGTTACCGTCAAATGTATTATATGTCCCATTTTCCTCTTTCACATTTACCATATAATATAATGCTGTCATAGTAGAAATTACTTCTGTGACATCCTTACACATTAAATTTCAGGTGAGGAAAATTAGATCAGTTGTCATTTACTACTCCCTCCCCACCCTTTTCTTATCTCCTTGTCAGCATCAAGCGATGCGAGGTCTTCCCTAACCTTGAACATGATTCGCTTTCTACTTTTCGTTGCATCAGATTTCCTGAGCCACTGGTTAATGATCTTTGACATAATCCTGGTACTACCATACTTTTCTATGGATTCTTTAACGATTTCAGCATAGATTTCATCGTCAAGGTTGATTGTAGTCTTGACCATGAATGAATAATGGGATGCCATATAAACATTTAACAGTTAACTGGCAAAACAGCAACCAACTCAATCTTACTCTACAAGCTAAATTTACTTCGTGTTCTGAAGTCTTTCACTTTAGTATTCACTCAAAAAATTAGGTAAATCCCGACCGGTCCATATACAAAGAGATTCAGGTCAAAAAGTTAATCAATGTTTTTCTGCTTAGCGCATAGCGGGACAAGAGCTTAGAACGATATATTCGAATCCAAAGAAAATATTGGGTTGCTTTTATTGTTATTTGATTTCATCGATTACTTTTATGTCATTGACCTTTTTGAAAGCTTTATCGTGAGTCAGAAGGACGACTGATCCCGAAGCCTTCATGGTAGCAAGAATTACACAGTCCCTTGAACCCAGACCCACACGAGCATATGTTGATAGGAAATTAATTGAGGAATGCATAATGGTCGATGAAAATTCGATCAGATTGAGAGTCGAGAGATTTGTTATCGTCTTCATCTTTTCGCTCAAAACTTTGGGTTGAAGGGTTCTAAAATAGTGGGCAACTTCCATCAAGGTTACAGTGCTGACCACTACAGCCCCCTGGATCGCTGCTTGCATTGCGTCGTCAACAAATTCATGTTCCGGTAATCTTTCATCAAACCAGTAAATCCAGTAGTTAGCATCTACATACGATAACATCATTAGGGCCTCACTCCCAGATTCGCTTGAGGTCCATAGGATCACTCATGGGCACTTTAGATCCCTTCTTAATGAATCCTCTCATCTCTGCACGAAATTCTTCAGGGGATACAGACTTTTCAATTATCAGTTTATCAGATTCAATGTGCATTTTCACCCTCATCCCACTCTTGAGTCCCAGCGAACTCCTGACATCTTTCGAGATTACAATTCTTCCTTTTTCATCTATCTCTGTCTCCTGAGTCATTCCCACTTCATTTCCCACATATCAAATCAATATGTAAATATTTCGATTATGTTGCACTTTATTACATAAATTGGGTTGAATCTCGACCGGTCAATAAATACTAAATTGAGATAAGTGGCCTCCTCTCCCAGCTTTCATTGGGGGCTTCCAACTTCAAACGTTGCTGGCAGATTCCCCTTGTGTTTGAATTTCCCTGTCACGAGAGTAATCTATCTTTAATGTCAATTCATTTGATTTCACGGATGCCGGTATGCATGAATAAATATGCAATCCAAGCACTTTCACTTCCGTCTGACAGTGGACAGAACAATATTCCAAAGGAGATAAATTGCCCCCACTCGTTTTTATCACATATCTATCGAAAAGGAAATTTCCACTTGTAAAGATTGAAATATGGGGAAATCTCAGAGGTCAATATTCAGTAGCTCCTTGAATCTTAAAGACAACAACGACACTATCAAAATGGTGGTGCCAGCAATCACAAACCCAAACCTCACTCCTACGAATAAAATGAGTATCCCAGCTAAGAACCCAGAGTAAATAGATGTGGAATTTGCAAGCATATTAAAAGCACCCATGCTTCCTGCCATCACACCTTCTTGCACCTTCTTCAATAAAACGGTGCTGACAATGACGCCCACGGCACCAAACATGATTCCAGAGGCACCCATGATGGCTAGTACAAAATAGATACCGGGTAAAAAACCAATAGATATTAGAGACATTCCTGTTAAAGCTGATAAGGGAACGAGCCAAAAGGAGTGTTTCATAAATCGCTGAGCCAGATAAGCTCCGGCAATAGAACCTGCCGAACCTAACAGCAGAGCTATTCCGAGATAAAGAGGCGGCAGGGCAAAATGGACCTGTACAAGAAAAACGAGGAAAACAAAAATCATGTTGAAAGGCAAATTTAGAAAAATCCCAATGATAAGAGTTTGCTTGAAGACCGTATTGCTGCCAATACTCTTCAGTTCTTTCAAAAAGTGATGTTTTATGCGTACCTTCCCTGGTTCTCTGGTAGGGTTCTCAGAAACAACATTGATCGCTAACGAAATAATCGAGAATCCCAGGAAAAGAAACACTATGACTGCCAGGGAAATGGTGAAACCAATTTCCAAAAGTATTCCAGAAGAAATTTCTCCTACAGCTGAAATAGTCGTTCCCATTATCTGATAAGCAGAACTGCCTCTCTTCATTTGAGAGTCCGGCAGAAGCCTCTTTGTCCATACCATTCGAATAGAATTGATCAGATCACCAGAAAAACCCATCATAAAAACGGACACAAAAAAGGCAAAAATCTCGAGTTGGACAATTCCCTCTATGATACTCACCAGAACTCCGAGGGCAGCGAATACTCTTATTATTCCACCGAGAACAAATATGCTTTTTTTCTTGGTAGAGGAGTCTATCATCGCACCAACAAGAAAACTTAATAGCATTGGCAGGGAGCCCACACCACTAACCAACCCCATAATAAGTGATGATTTTGTCTCTGCAAGGACTATCCAAAGCAATACAATAGTGAATAATGTGCTCGCACCCCTTGACAAGCCAAATGAGGCCAACAGGAGCTTGAAATCCTTTGGAAGTTTTTCAATGGCGGTTCTCTGATCTCGGGAAAAGAAGGGCAATACTACACCGCCAGCGGGGTTTTAGAAATATTTCGCTTCACTTTCACTTTATGGAATCGCTTATATTAACATTTTCTGGGAAGGTGTGTACTTCTGAGGTCAAGAATTGCAAACTTTTTCATCAGCAATCAAAAAATTCATTGAGCTTACTTTTAGCAACGCTATTCACGGCACAGCCAAATTTGGTGTTCGAGGCAGCGTGGCAGTTCGTGGGATGTATGGTATTGGAACCGGTATATCACTTTGGCATATAGTTGATAAATTATGTACGGACAAATCAATCAGTTCGTTTTCATATGGGTTCTTCAGGGTCAAGGCTTTCATAATCACGGTGCTAGGCTAGAAGGCCAATGATCAAGGATATAATTTAAAGGATAGTTTATTGTTTTTCACGGCAAGCCAAATAATCATTTTATACCCAAGCTAATTAAACCTCATGGATGGGTCTGAACTTACTGAAGTTTTATTTCAAATTATGCCTGAAAAGAAGGGAAAGAGTAAGTACTTATTTATTATGGCGCGAGGCAAGCCCGACCTGTCCTATTTTTTTCAGGGAAATGCAATTCAACTGAAGGCCGTGCCAGTTCTTAACAATTATAAGTTATTTCTCCTCAGCGATAATAGAAACGCTATTACCAAAATTTTCCACGGACAAAAAGATATTGATCTATTGACTATTTTTAACGGAACATTTCTAAAAATTTGCGAATATTCAGTTGAAATGGGAAATAGCATCGCAGGAATTAACATGGAAAAAAGAGATGGATCAATTGTCAATCTTTCATACAGGGATGGAACTAATGTGGATATCGACTCAATTCATAAATTCCGTTCAAGTGGTTATAAGATCAATTCGCTGACAATCAGCAACGGATCTGCTGAATTGGTGCTTAACAAGGATTTCAGCATAGAGGCATCAGGGAAGAGAGAAGAATCTGCAAAGCTCATCTCTGAAATATCTATCGAAGCACTATCTGTTTCATTGGAAGCGTTTGAGAGAATAGAAAAGTGTGTATTTCGCTCCGGAAATAGCCTTGGGGAGAGGACTATTCCAGTGACATTTCACCTGAGTCAAAAAAATATTTGGGAAACGTGGGATAGATTTCTCTCAAATATGCTTCTGACATGGCGAATCAAACTAAGCCATGATTCAGAACTGGCCATATTCAGGCAGAAGGAGGGAAACAGTCTTATAAGATGCTATCTTGAAAATGACCGCATATCTATACTTCCTATGGCAAGTACCTCAATCGGAATGATAGGAAAATTAGCTGAAGAGATAGAAGATATGGGTGGTGTCTTTGTCGCCTGATGTCCAGGAAATGCATATCCTATCAAATTCTATCAAGGATGAGATCAAGCTCCACGGCCTCATCAGTCTTGTATATTCTGCAATCAAAAGTGATGATCAATTTCTGGACATTGATTCCGCTGAACCTCCAATATTGTCTGGTGGGTTTGCCCTTCTCCATTTTAAGGAACCGAGAGGGAATTCCATAAGATTTTTTATCTGCGTTGATGAGAGTTTTATCTGGTTAATGAAGAGATATAATTATTCGGGGTTTGAAAGATCCATAATCGTAACATACGCAGACAGGAGGAAATTTTTTGACGGCTTTGAAACGGAAAAGTGGTTTTCAGGCAGGGAAGGGAATGAAGCAATAATCGTGAAAGAAGCATCGGAAGAACACAGGATATTTATTCCGCAACTCCCTTTTCCAGTATATAATGGAATAAACCCCGTAAGTTTCTATAATTGCATGAGGGCAATTCTAGGGTATAGAAAGGAATATTCAGTATCTGAAGTAAAATTGTTATTGATGAGGGAACTCCGCCCATTCATGCTTGCTATGGAAGTTGACGAACTTCTGAGGTTGATAGAAAATTATGTGGAACAGGGGATCAAATCTCATCTGTTCGTTGGAGACCGGGGAAAATACAAACTCAACGGAAAAGCATTCAGATCTGATTCGATAACGGCAAAATATTACTATGGATACCTTGAGCGATCAATGAAAAAATCTCTTTATGATTTTTGAATTATCGAGATTTTCAAAGGGCATAGCCAAGGGCAAGACCGACTAAGGGGGAAACAACCCACATTACAACAACGATCAGGAAGGGCCTCAGGAATATGGCCTTTATTTTATAAGAAATTCCTGAGCCAAGAATGCTTGAAGTCATAGTTTGCGTGTTTGAAAGAGGCACAGAAAAAAATGTAGCCGTCTCCACAAGAAGA
>JAJZXT010000114.1 GCA_021806355.1 Thermoplasmata archaeon | reverse complement strand
TCACAACTCCATCTTTACCAGTGCACGAAAATAGTGGATCATCATTGAGCCATCGCTCTTTCACCCTATCCGCCTAGTACTGGATTTTTTACATTTGGCTTGTGCGTAATATCCACAATATTTACTCACTATTTAATCATTTCTAAGCGGCAAGTGAATGGCTCTGGTACGCCACTAATACATAACCTGAAAAAAATGAAAAATAATTTACATCTATTTTATTTTGAAAATTGTGCCGTTTAAACGAGAGTATTTGGCAATTCTTTACGATATTATTTTGGGAAATTATGATCTTCGGGTTTTAAGTTTTCATTCCCCAAACACAGGATAGATGACCTATACATATGATGGTGGATGGAAAATGACCTTTTTTCATGTTGACTAACCCGAAGGAAAGTAAAGGAATTCAATGAAATTATTAATTGGTGAAATGGCTGAGGAAATGGAGGGTAAAAAGATTTCTAAGTCCAGCCTCTCCGCGTTCACTTAACGACAGGAAAGAACAATTACCACGAGCTTCGAAATAAAAACTTGAATGCGTGAAACATTATTCAAAATTTTTAGCACAAAGGTATTATACGGCGTTTTATTACCTTCTTGCTACAATGATTTCTATGACACTTACCAAATTTGAAAAAGCAAGAATTATAGGGGCCAGATCTTTGCAAATTTCTATGGGAGCTCCAGTAATAATAGATGTGCCCAAGGAAATTATTGATCCGGTTGATATTGCCATTATTGAATATGAAAACAATGTAATACCAATTACGATAAAGCTCTAGCCCTATCTCACCGTGGATTTATCCTGTGCCCCACCATCTATCAAAAGACCTTTGTTGTTAACGTTCAAGCTAAGTCTGTTCCTTCCGATTAGTCCCGTAATTTCTGAATGCCCATCCTTGATATCTACCCTCAGGTCATAGGCCTTCAGATCATCAATTTCAATTTTTTGTTCCCCGTCATATTCATATTCGCCAATCTTCACACTTGAGCCTTCTTCCTCATTGGTCGTGATGATATGCGCTCCCATGGAATCCTGTGCAGCAAGAAGCATTCCCTGGGATTCTTCTCCCCTTATCTTGGCCCATTTGAGATTTTCCACAACTATGATCTTCCTTCCTACCAATGCATCTGGATCATAATATTTTCTGAGTCCTGCCACAAGCTTGATATTTCTTTCTCCCAGAGAGACCTTCAGAAGGAGAAGGGAATCGGCCCCCGGATGGTAACCTGCCTCCAGGATTTTTCCGACCTTTAGATTCAGCCCGTTTTTGGGTTCTTCCTGAACTTCCAGCTTCTTGAAAGGTATTTCAGAACTCTTGATTGTGAATTTTTCGTTTCCGGCTATCAACTCATCGAAAGTTCCCATTATCGCTCCTTCATGATACGATTCCCATATTCTTGATGTCCCGGATGGGACAAATGGATGCAGCATGAGTGTGCAATAATCCAACAATCTTAATGAGATGTGTAGCTTTCTTGAGCATGCAGACCTGTCAGTAGCAATCAGCTTCCATGGCTGGCTTCTATTGAAGTATGAATTGGAATAGCTGACCAGTTCGAGCCACAGGCTCAGTGCCTTTCTAAATTCGAGATTTTCCATTAACTTAAGGTATTCCTCGAAATTACTCTCTGACATCTTAATGACCCGGGCATCTTCTTCGTCAATAATGCCATCTTCCTCGGGAATGATATCCTTCTTCAGGCAGAAAGCAAGCACCCTGTTCGCATAATTGCCGTATTTATCAGCAAGCTCCCCATTTACCTTTCCAACCATCTCCTGGAGCGTGAAGTCGCTATCTGATGATTCTGGGAGTATGGATGAGATGTAATATCGAAGGGAATCCTTATCTACTATCTGCAGGATTTCGTTCACGTTATATCCAATGCCCTTGCTTTTCGAAAATTTCTTTCCGGCAAACCTGAGATATTCATTCCCATTGATTCTTGTAGGCAATTTGATTTCGTGCCCATACCCCTTCAGAATGGCTGGGAGCATTATTGAATGAAAAAATATGTTATCTTTCCCCATGAAATAATATGATTTTCCATTTTTATAAAAATCCTGCCAAAGTTCGGGATTTCCAGCCTGACTGGAATACTCCTGTGCGTTGGAAATATATCCCAGAAGAGCTTCGAACCATACATAGAATCTCTTTCCCTCATATCCCGGTTCCGGAACTGGAACCCCCCATTCTATATCCCTTGTTATGGCCCTTTCCTTCAAACCACTTTCAATAAAACTAAGGGAAAACGATCTGACATTAGGTCTCCACGAATTCTGGGATTCTATCCATTCCTTCAGGAAATCCTGGAATTTTCCCAGGAGCAGAAACATGTGCCGGGTTTCAAGAAACTCTGGTGTGTCTCCAGATATTGAACATTTGGGTTCTAATAGATCCTGGGGATCATTATTCCTTCCACATTCCTCACACTGGTCACCCCTTGCTGTTGGGTTACCGCATCTTGGGCAAGTTCCGGTAACATACCTGTCAGGAAGAAATTTCTTGCAGGTAGGACAGAATGGAGAAATCATCAGTCTTTCCCCTATATATCCCTTATTTTTGAGGTCTCGATAAACCTCCTGGACAAATTTTGCGTGGTTTTCACTTGTGGTTCTGCCAAAGTAATCAAACTCGATATCTATTGATGAAAATACCCTCTTTTGTTCCGCGTGATAGTAATCAACGATTTCCTTTGGAGTCTTGTTTTCCTTTTCAGCCCTGATTGTAGTGGGGGTTCCATATTCGTCGCTTCCGCTTATAAATACGGAGTTTTTTCCAAATAATTTGGTAAATCTGTTGTAAATATCCCCTTCAATATAACATCCTGCAATATTTCCAATATGTGGCGTGCTGTTTGCATAAGGCAGCGCACAGTTTATGATTATCTTGTCTTCCATTCTATCGGTTAATTTCCAATCATTATATATCTTTATTTTAGATCTTTCCTTTGCCAATTAAGAAATCAAATTACATATCTCAGTCTTTCTATGACCGTTTTCCTATCCATAGCCGATAAAAAGAAGCCAAGCCTTGGACCCCTTTCCTTTCCGATGAGGATTTTATAGAATGCCTTGAATCCTTCTGAGGGCTCTGTTCCGTGTGCCTTAATTATATTATGAATTGCGTTATGAATTTCGGTTGCTTCCCACGTTGAATCTGTTTTGCTTGCCCATGCCACAAAATCTGAGATAATCTCCCTTTCTACCTCTGAGATAGCAACGTCCTGTTTTGCCGGAAGGATTGAAAACTTGAAGGTGTCCGGTGCATAGTTGTCGATCCAGTGCCTGGCCAGTTTCATCAGCTTTGAAACCTCTTCAGTGGTAGCATCAATTCCAGTTCTTTTCAAAACATCAACCAATTTTCTGGCATCACTATAAATCTGGACCAATGTAGCCATATGCCGGTAATCAAGAATTTTTTGCGCTTTTCCCTTAACCGGGATTGTCAGTTCAATAAGCCGGGATTCCTCCTCTTTCTGTTCCTTGATCATTCTTTGATATTCATCCATTAGTGAAAGAAAACCCATGCCTGGATCAAATTCAATATGGCGAGTGGAAGGAACTCTTGCCATCAGAAACCTTACTATTTCTGGTGGGCAAAAAGAGAGGATTTCGCTAGCCGGAATAACAATGCCTGTTGAAGAGTGCATGGCGCCCTTGCCCTTCAGGAGAATTCTCTCAAACATCAATGGCAATGGTGCCGGATAATCGAATATCTCCTCAGCTATGACCTTTCCGGTGTCATATGAACCTCCCACGGTTCCATGGTCCTTTCCAAAGGGTTCTATTGTTACCCCAAGAATCTTCCATTTTGCAGGCCATTCAATCCTCCATGGTAATTTTCCATCCTCGGTGAATATGTTTGCATCTCCGCTGTTTCCGCATTTGCATTTATATTCTACGAGATCTCCCTTCAACTCAAGGCCAACCGTTGTATTAATTCTTCCACAACTTGAACATACCGGGTTATAAGGGAACCAGTTCTTTTCCAGTTCCCTCCCGGATACTTTCTCAATTATGTTTCTGATTTTTTCTCTGTTAACTATGGTGACCCGGATGATCTCCCCCATTTTACCGTCTCTATACAGGTCACCCGCCCTTATAGCTTCAGGAAAGATGCCCAACTCTCCCGCAGACTTCAAGAATGGGCTGAGGAAATACTCAGAATAAGTGCCTTTTCCATCCGGAGATGGTATATTTCTTAACGGTTTTCCAACCTGAAGTTCATATTCTTCAGGGAGGAAAGGATATTTCTTCCGAAGTGGATCCATGTCATCTGCAAGGTAAATCAACTTCGATTGCAAACCCTTGTCCTTGCAACCCCGGTTGAGGAGGTCTCCCGTTATAATTTCTCTCAGGTTACCCAAATGTATTGGCCCTGAAGGGGAGATTCCAGTTGATACCGTCTGTGCACCAACCTGGTCTTTTACTACCGCATCTACCCAGTGCATCCTCTTCACATTGTCCCGATCAGTGATGCCCTGAACAGGGATCTAATCCTTACTCCCTCTATCTCATCCGTTGGTAGTTTCGAGGTCAGCACTACAACAAGCGCAACTTTTCCTCCTTCATTTCTGACATCCTTAATTGTTCTTCTTATGGTTTCACCAGTGCTTGTAACATCATCTATTATAACGATGCTCTTTCCCTTGACACTTGCAAAATTGCTGCTGAAATATCCATCCTTCCTTGCGGGATGTGGCCTGTATACGATCAATTCCTTGTCAAGCGAATAAGATACCATTGTTGCGAAAGGTATGCCATTCACATTGATCCCAAGGATCGAATCTATTGAGAATTCGGCAGCGGCCGCCTCTTCTGATATGATATCAACTATGATGTCTGATATCGATGCTATTCTGCTGCCAAATACCCCTATGCTTCTCCATCCAATCTTAACATCCTGAACATTTTTTTCCTTCAGAAATTCCTTCCCAAGCAACCATGTTATAGTATTCACTGACAGGTGCAGTTCTGTTGATATTTCCTTATCGGACATTCCCTTGTTCTTGAGTTCCAGCGCGTTTTTGTATAATTCATCTATGCTGTTCATTATTTCACCTTGATATAGGTTAAGATTTATCCCTTTATTCTCTTCACTTAATAATACCTATTGGGCATTTTAATATTTGCGAGATTTCGGTTCATTTTAATTTTCCTACTAACGTTTTTTTTTGGTTTCGTTTCCCCTGTTTAATGGCTCTCAGCATTCTGATAACTTGAAACCTCTGTCGAACAATGCGTTAAGTGAACTTTTTAACCTGTCAGAATTTCTCTTGAGTTCGGCTGCCGACATTTCAATTCTGGCCCAATTCAGATCGTTGTTCCTCCATCTGGGAATCACGTGGAGATGATAATGGTTAACCTTCTGGTTTGCGCTCTCCCCGTTGTTTTGGCCTATATTTATTCCGTCTGCACCAAGGGAATCCTTCATGGCCATTGCCAGTATTCTTGCAAGTCCGTGAATCCTGAGATAGGTCGATAGGTCGATGTCAAAAATATTCTCATAATGCTTGCTTGGCATAATGAGTGAGTGCCCATTGTCGACTGGATAAAGATCCATGAACCCTATTATGTCTTTGTCTTCATAGAATATGTATGCTTCATTCCGCCCTTTCACAATTTCACAAAATATGCATTTCTCGCTTGCCAATACAGTCAGATCATTATGAGACAATTAATATTTTCCAATTTGTCTAATTGATTGATATACTTTTGTTCTTCTATTCTCGCTAAAACAAGATAAATAGTGAAATGCTATATTGGAAGCATGTCAAAGGGAAATATCAAAATCAACCCGCCTCCGCCTCCTGTTGCGACACCACCACAGCCTTCAAGCAAATACCACGGTGTTAAGCATACAATTCTTGTCATGAGTGGAAAAGGAGGAGTGGGCAAGAGCACGTTTTCTGTTAATTTATCTGTAACCCTTGCAAAAAGGTACAAAATCGGCCTCATTGATGCTGATATAAATGGTCCCGATGATCCATTACTTTTGGGAATATCAAAAGAAAAACTTGTTGCAAACGAAAATGGCATAATACCTGCTTCAACAAAGTATGGGGTGAAAGTCATATCCATGGCATTCATGCTACCTGACGATGGAACTGCCGTTATTTGGAGAGGAGCACTGAGACATAAGGCAATACAGCAGTTTCTCGAAGATGTCTTTTGGGATAATGCTGATTTCGTAATCCTTGATCTTCCACCCGGAACTGGCGATGAAGCTCTCACTGTTTCGCAACTTGTTCCTCAAGCAGATGGAATAATTATCGTGATTACTCCCCAGGACGTTGCCCTCCTTGACGCAAGGAAGGCTATTGATTTCGCATCCAAGCTAAGGATAAAGATAATTGGTGTTGTGGAAAACATGAGCGGTTTTGTCTGCCCACATTGTGGCAAGACAACAAATATCTTCAAAAGCGGTGGTGCAGAGGAGCTCTGTAAACGTTTGAATATCCCATTCCTAGGCCGAATACCCATTCATCCGGAGATAGTGGAAAATGGTGATCTGGGAATACCAGCCGTTGAAATTTCCGGCGAAATAAGAAGTGAATTTGAAAGTATTACTACTAAAATTGAAGCAATACTTGAAAAACAATAATTAAACCATACCAGCATTTTTTTGAGGCTTACAAGCCTAATTCTAATACTGATTCTGTTCCGTTTTATATTGAAACATGATTGCAATTTCAAAATCAATGGGCATAGTTCCCACTGTTAAATCAAAAAAAAATAAAAAGCAC